>CAYYWK010000249.1:2936-5163 GCA_964475345.1 uncultured Desulfobulbus sp. | reverse complement strand
CTGTTCATCGCCCAGAACCCCACCGGCGGTACCTTCGGCTACAAGTTCAGCCCCACCATCGAGGCCCTGCTCGGCGCGGCGGCGATGTCCACCGGCCGCCCTGTATACCTGTGCTACGATTATCATCAGCATATGACCTACACCGGCAAACGCTCGCCGTTCTTCATCAACCTGAAGATGGCCGCCGACGAGAACGGCAGGCTACTGGCCATGGAATCCGACTGGACCGTCGATCACGGCCCCTACTCCGAGTTCGGCGACCTGCTGACCTCCCGCGGCACGCAGTACATCGGCGCCGGCTATGCCATCCCCAACATTCGCGGCAGGGGGCGGACGGTCTGCACCAACCACTGCTGGGGTTCAGCCTTCAGAGCCTATGGTTCACCGCAGAGCGAATTCGCCTCCGAAGTGCTGATGGACGAACTGGCGGAAAAGATCGGTCTCGATCCTTTCGAGATCCGCTACCGCAACGTCCTCCGCCCCGGCGATACCATGCCCCATGGTCAGAAACCCGAGGTGTACAGTTACGAACAGATGCTGGACCTGCTCAGGCCGAAGTACGAAGAAGCCAGAAAAAAATCCCGCGCTGCCTCAGATGCCACCGTCAAGCGCGGCGTCGGACTGGCGCTCGGAATGTACGGCTGCGGCACTGATGGACCCGACCCGTCGGAGGTGGTGGTCGAACTCGGACCGGACAAAACGGTGACGGTGTTCAACACCTGGGAAGACCATGGCCAGGGAGCGGACGCCGGCACCCTCTGCACCGCCCACGAGGCCTTGCGGCCGATCGGCATCGCTCCCGAGAATATCAGGCTGGTCATGAACGACATGAAAACCGCCCCTGACAGCGGTCCCTCCGGCGGCAGCCGGCAACAGGTCGTCACCGGCAGGGCCATCGTCGCCGCCTGCCAGGCCCTGCTCGACGGCATGCGGAAAGCTGACGGCAGCTACCGCAGCTACGAGGAAATGGTCGCCGCAAACCTGCCGCTGAAATACTCGGGCAAATGGACTTCCCCCTGCACCATCCCGGACGCCAAAGGGCAGGGCGAACCCTTCCCGGCCTACATGTACGGCATCTTCATGGCAGAAGTGGCAGTGGAACTGGCCACCGGCAGAACGACGGTCGAAAAGATGACCTGCGTCGCCGATCTCGGCAAGATCTGCAACCGCCTGGTCACCGACGGCCAGATATACGGCGGCCTCGCCCAGGGCATCGGGCTGGCCCTCAGCGAGGACTTCGAAGATCTCAAGAAGCACGCCAGCCTCCGGGGCGGAGGGCTTCCCTACGCCAAGGACATTCCGGACAACATGGAGATCATCTACGTGGAAAACGAGCGCCCGGAAGGGCCCTTCGGCGCCTCCGGCGGCGGCGACCTGCCGATGACCAACCCGCATGCGGCAATCATCAACGCCATCACCCAGGCCTGCGGTGTGAGGATCACCCGCCTGCCTGCCCTGCCGGAGAAAGTCCTCGCCGGCCTCAACAGATAATTCCCGCTGTCCATCACGAGACCGGGTCATTCTTTGGCCCGGTCTCGCCTCTCCTGAACACTGTTCTCTGAACTGGCTGACTTCCCGATCTTTTGGATCTTCATGCACGACCATTGAGCATGCACGTTACTGATCGCAGAAAAGAATCGATTTCTAGATAAAAAACACCCGCTCGTCCACCCGAATCCATTGCTTTGTTCACGCAACGTTATTAATTATAAAACATAACGCTTCCACGCGATCACTCACATCCTACAAGGAACACGATGGACACGTATACACTGCTGATCGACGGCACCTGGCAGGAAGGCGGACCGCCATTGCCGGTTGCCAACAAATTTACCGGAGAAACCATCGCCACGGTGGCCACCGCCCGCAGGGAGGACGTTGACACCGCCATCTCCGCAGCCGTCCGGGCCAAGAAGGCTATGGCGGAAATGCCCGCCTGGCGGCGGGCCGAGATCCTGTTGCGGACTGCGGCGCTGCTGGGCGAGCATGCCGACGAGCTGGCCGAAACCATCGCCATCGAGGCCGGCAAGGCGATCAAGCTCGCCCGGATCGAGGTGGACAGGGCCCGGAGCACCTTCGTCTTTGCCGCAGAGGAGGCCAAACGGTTGCACGGCGAAACCGTCCCGCTCGACGCCGCGCCTTCCGGCGAGGGCTATTTCGGATTCTGGAGCAGGCGGCCAGTCGGCGTCATCGCCGCCATCAGCCCCTTCAACTTCCCCCTCAATCT
>CAYYWK010000249.1:0-2926 GCA_964475345.1 uncultured Desulfobulbus sp. | reverse complement strand
AGCCCCGGCCATCGCAGCCGGCAACAGCGTCGTCCTGAAACCTGCCAGCAGCACACCGCTGACCGCCCTCAAACTCTGCCGGATCATCAATGAAGCCGGCATGCCGCCCGGCGCCCTCAACATCGTCATCGGTTCCGGCCAGACGGTTGGGGAATGGCTGATCACCGATCCCCGGATCGACAAGATCACCTTCACCGGCAGCCCGACGGTCGGGCGACACATCCTCAGCGTCGCCGGCCTGAAAAAGGTCACCCTGGAACTGGGCAACGCCTCGCCGGTTGTGGTTGCAGCCGATGCCGATCTCGACCTTGCCGCCTCGCGCTGCGCCTTCGGCGCTTTTGCCAATTCCGGCCAGATCTGCATCTCGGTGCAGCGGATATACTGTGAAGAATCGGTCTATCCCGTTTTTCTTGAAAAATTCACATCCGCCAGTGCAGCCCTGAAGGTAGGCGACCCCCTGGACAGCAGTGTCGACGTCGGACCGATGATCGACACCCGGGAGGTCGAGCGGATTGCCGGCTGGATCCGGGAAGCCGAAGAGGCAGGTGCCATGAGGGTTCTCGGAGGTTCCGCAAGCGGCACGGTCCTGCCTCCGACCATCCTCACGAACACGTCAGGTGCGATGAAAGTGATGTGCGAGGAGGCTTTCGCCCCGCTGGCCTCGGTGGTCAGCTGCAAAGATTTTGAAGACGCCCTGCGGCAGGCCGGCGACTCGCGGTTCGCCCTCCAGGCTGGAATCTTCACCCGGGATCTCGACCGGGCCTTCCGGGCAATCCAGCAACTCGACTTCGGCGGAGTCATCATCAACGACATCCCGACCTTCCGGACGGATCACATGCCCTACGGCGGCAACCGCGAAAGCGGTTTGGGCCGGGAAGGCGTCCGTTTCGCCGTCGAGGAGATGACCACGATCCAGATGGTCGCCATCCGTACCCCCAAATGAAAGGAGTGATGCCATGGAGCTTACGTTGTGGATTGACGGCAAATGGACCCCCTGCCGCAGCGGCAGGACACTGCATGTGGTCAATCCTGCCGATGGGAAAGCCTTCGCCGAAGTTGCCGACGCCGGCCCCGAGGATGTCGACCGGGCGGTCCAGGCCGCCCGCATCGCTTTCGAAGACGGGCGATGGTCACGCCTGACACCGGCTGAACGCGGCAGAATGCTGTGGAAACTGGCCGACCTGCTGGAAGCCCGTTCCGAGGAGTTCGCCCGACTCGAGACGCTCAACACGGGCAAACCTTACGCCTTTGTCAGCCTCGGCGCCGATCTCCCCTTTGCCGTCGACAACCTCCGCTTTTTCGCCGGCGCGGCACGCGATACGCATGGCGCGCATGCCGGCGAGTTTGCACCGGGCGGCTACACCTCGATCAGCCGCCGCGAACCGGTAGGGGTTGTTGGCCAGATCGCCCCCTGGAATTATCCGCTGATGATGGCCGTCTGGAAACTCGGCCCGGCGCTGGCCGCCGGTTGCACGACAGTCCTCAAGCCGGCCTCGCTGACTCCGCTGACCACCCTGAAACTTGCCGAGCTGATTGCCGAGGCCGGCATCCCCGACGGCGTGGTCAATATCGTCACCGGCCGCAGTGCCGGCCAGGCCCTGGTCGACCATCCCGATATCAGGATGATCAGCGTCACCGGTTCCACGGAGGTTGGCCAGTCGATCATGCGGGGTTCCGCCGGCACCCTGAAACGGGTGCACCTGGAACTGGGCGGCAAGGCGCCGTTGCTGGTCTTCGCCGACGCGGACATCGAAAAGGCCGCCGCCAAGGCGGCCCTTGGTTCCACCTTCAACAGTGGACAGGACTGCACCGCCGCAACCCGCCTCTATGTGGCGGCAGAATTACGCAAGCCGATGCAGGAGGCATTGGTCGCGGCGATGCGGGCCCGGGTTGTCGGTGATCCTTTCGCCGAAACGACCGAAATTGGGCCGATGGTTTCCAGCACACAGCGCGATGCGGTGCGTGCCTTCATCGCCCGGGCGAAGGATCAGGGAGCCAGTGTTCTCACCGGCGGAGGAATTCCCGGACACTGCCCCGCCGCCGGCTGTTACATCGAACCGACGGTGATCGCCGATGCCAATCAGCGCTCGGAAATCATCCAGAAGGAAGTCTTCGGCCCTGTCATCACCATCAATTCCTTCAGTGACGAAGAAGAGGCAATCCGGCTGGCCAACGACGTGGTCTTCGGCCTGGCCGCCTCCGTGTTCACCAGGGACGCCGGCCGGGCCATGCGCGTCTCCGCACGGCTCGAATTCGGCACGGTCTGGGTCAACGACCATATACCGCTGGCCTCGGAGTACCCGCACGGCGGTTTCAAACAGTCAGGCTTCGGCAAGGACCTTTCGGTCGAGGCAATGGGTGACTACCAGGTGACCAAGCACGTGATGGTCGCTCACGACTGATATCCGCCCCTGCTGCCTGCAGCCATCGCCTGTACAGCCAAAGCTGTCACCCCAGGCATCGTTTCCATGGTGATCGCCTGCTCGAGATGACGGGTTGCCCCGGCGGTGGCGGCAAGGCAACAAAAACCCCCGCCGCCAAAGCGCCGGCGGGGGTGGCATGGCATCTCCTCACAGCATCATCGCAGGAAAGGCCGGGATTGAACACGTTTCGCCTGCCGGTTCATTCCTCATGCTGGTGCACATTCCACTCGCACTGGGCCATAGGCTGAAAATCCTGCCCCTGCACCAGAATATCGAGATGCGCGAGACTGATCGCGAGAAGATCGGCCGAAGTTCGGCGCAGGTTGCCGGACTGGTCGATCGTTACCAGATAGCGCCTGCACTTTTTGCAGGTATAGGCCATCTCTTCCTTTTTCCCCTCGACGAAGAGAAAACCCGAATCAGCCGGATCTTCATGCTCGCAGTACGGGCAGTTCATCCGGGGGTAGTTCCACTCGTGGCTGCACTGCGGACATTGCAGCCAT
>CAYYWK010000248.1:0-5172 GCA_964475345.1 uncultured Desulfobulbus sp. | reverse complement strand
AGAACAACGGCTACATCGAGGTCAGCAGCGAGCCCGGCGGGGGGGCGACTTTCGTCATCTACCTGCCGCGCTACGTCGGCCACTTTGCTGGGGATGCTGCTGAAGAACAGGTTGTTCGCCGGCTGAACAGGGGAGAGACGATCCTGCTGGTGGAAGACGACCCGACGATCCTCGACATGGAAAAGATGATGCTCGAAGACTTCGGGTACACCGTCCTGGCTGCGGATCGTCCGCATAAGGCTCTGCAATTGGCCGAGAAATTCGGCGCAAGGATCGACCTGCTGATCACCGATGTCATCATGCCGGAGATGAACGGCTGGGATCTGGCCGAGCAGCTGGCGGCCCGTCACCCGCAGATGGCGCAGCTGTTCATGTCGGGATATACCGCAGACATCATCGCCCGCCACGGCGTGCTGGCATCAGGGGTCAATTTCATCCAGAAGCCCTTCATGGCAAGGGAACTGTCGGCAAAGATCCGGGAAATTCTCGATTTCCCCGGAGGTGGGAAATGACGGAAATGACAGCGGACGAGCTCTCGGACCTGCGCCGGGCGCGGCTGCTCCTGGAGAATCCCGGGCTGGCGATGAAGCTGACCTCGGTGCTCGGGACATCGCTGGAAAAAGGCTTTTCCCTGCTGCCGCAGGCATTGTCGGACACGGTGACCAGCCTCAGCCGCCAGGCCCTCGAGGCCGCCGTCCATTCGGCGATAATGACCATGAAGGCGGATCAGCAGAGACCTCAGGCCGCCAATTCCCTGCATCGCCTGATGGTTGCCGGAACAGGCGCCGTCGGCGGCTTCTGGGGCATTGCCGCGCTAGCCGTCGAACTGCCGCTGGCCACCACCATCATGATGCGCTCCATCGCCGATATTGCCCGCAGCGAGGGGCACCTGATCACCGATCCAACGATCAAGGTCGCCTGCATCGAGGTGTTTGCCTTTGGCGGACCGGGGAAAAACGACAACGGCGCCGAAACCGGCTATTTCGCCGTCAGGGCCGGCCTGGCTCAGGCGGTGTCGGATGCCACAGGGCACATCGCCAGCAAGGGGTTGTCGAAGACTGCACCGCCGGTTGTGGTCAGGCTGCTGAGCCAGGTCGCCTCGCGTTTCGGGGTGCAGGTGTCGGAGAAGATTGCCGCCCAGGCCCTGCCGGTGATAGGCGCCCTCGGCGGTGCTGCCATCAACACCCTGTTCATCGATCATTTCCAGGCGATGGCACGGGGGCATTTCATCCTCCTCCGGCTGGAGCAAAAATACGGCCCCGAACAGGTCCGCGCCGCCTACCTGCGGCTGTAGGCCGGGGCAGGTCGGGCTTCAGCTTGACCTGCCACTTATGCCGGGTATTTCCCTTCGATGTATTCCTTGAGATACTGGTTCTCGACATCCCGCTTCTTGAGCTGGGCCTTGACCACGTCGCCGATTGAGACCAGGCCCTGCAGCCTGCCTTTTTCGATGATCGGGATGTGGCGCACCCGGTTTTCGGTCATCACCGCCTGAAGATAGTCGATGTCGTCATCGAGTTTGGCGACGATCAGGTTGGAGCTCATGAACCTGCTGACCATGGTGTGGCGGATGTTGTCGAGGTCGTTGTGGACTGCCTTGAGGACGTCGTTGGGGGCGAGGATGCCCTTGATGTCGTCGTTTTCGTCGACGACGATCAGCGAACCGACCCGGTTGGCGAAGAACAGCGCGATCGCCTCTATCACCGTGTTGTCCTGGTGGACCGTAATGACTCTGCTGCCCTTGACCGCCAGAATATCCTTCACCTTCATGTCCTTCTCCTTCTCCGCTCGCTGTTCAGAAATGGTGGCTGCCGCTGCTCAGATCACCACCGGATAGAGGCCCATCGCCAGGACGCAGACTGCGAGAATAAAGGCGCAGTAGGGCGCCGACCGCGAGCTGCTGACCTCAAAGACATCGTCGCTCTCGTGGAAATACATGGCGATGATCAGTCGCAGGTAATACCACATCGACAGGATGCTGCTGGCGATGCCGAGCACGGCAAGCAGGGTTTGACCGGCCTGGAAGGCGGTGACGATGATGTAGAGCTTGCCCATGAAGCCGGCAGTGGGTGGGATTCCGGCCATCGACAGCAGGAAGAGGGTGATGACGGCAGCCGAGTAGGGGCGAACCCTGGCCAGGCCTCTGAAATCGTCGAAGTCCCTCCGCCGTTCGTCTGTTCCGCTGAGGTAGGAGAGCGAGGCGAAGATTCCGAGAGTGCCTGCCGCATAGGCGGCGAGGTAATACAGGATGACCGAGCCGCTGAAACCGTCGCCGGAAACGGCGATCAAGGCGATCAGCAGGTAGCCGGTATGGACGATCCCCGAGGCGGCAAGCATTCTCTTCAGGCTGTTCTGGCCGATGGCGATAAGGTTGCCGGCAAAGAGCGTCAGTACCGTGAGATAGAAGAGCATGTCAACCCAGTTGCCGCGGATGGAGTCGGCAAGCAGCAGCACGTTGGCCAGGACTGCGAAGACTGAGGTCTTCAGGGCGGTGGCCATGAAGCCGGTGACCGGGATCGAGGCGCCGTCGTAGACGTCGATAACCCAGGCATGGAAGGGGAATACGGTGACCTTGAAGAAGAGTGCGAAGAGGATGAACAGCAGTCCGCCGGCGAGTGCCGGTTGCTCGAGCAACCCGCCCAGCGCGATGGCGTCAGTGATCGCGGCGAAACCGGTGCTGCCGGTGCCGGCATAGACCAGGGCTGCCCCCATGGTGAAGAAGGCCCCGGCGAAGGCGCCGAGGATCAAGTATTTGAGGACGGCCTCGGTGCTCAGTGCGCTGCGGCGGTTGCAGCCGACCAGGACATAGATCGACAATGAGACGGTTTCCAGGGCGATGAAGACGGTGATCAGTTCCTGGGCCATGGTCAGCAGGATCATGCCGCTCACCGCGAAGGTCATCAGGCTGAAAAACTCGAGGGTGGCGAAGCTGTTCTGCCGGAAATAGGATATGGCGCTCATCGCCGTGAAAAAGCCGCAGGCGATGATGATCAGCGAGGCGACGCGGGTGAAATCGCTGACCAGCAAAATACCGTTGAACAGCGACACGAAGGGCCGAACGTCTTCAGGGCCGACCGGCACCAGCTGGATGAGGAAGGCCACAGCGTAAATGCCCATCGCCAGCGCTGACGCTACCTCCAGGCGGATCGATTCAAAGGCCGACAGCAGCATCAGCAGAATGGCCCCGATGGTGACGGTGACGAGGGGGAGCAGAAAAACGAGATCAGCGGTCATGGTCCGTCCTCAATGCTGGTGCAGGGGATGGCCCAGGGCGATCCGGCCGGATGCGTGGCCGGCCGCCTGGACCGTGGCGATATGGTTCTGGGCCGCCGGTTCGATCCTGGCGATGAACGGCTGCGGGAAAACGCCCATCAACAAAATCAGCAGGATCACCGGGACGAAGGCCAGGGTTTCGAGGGCGGTCAGGTCGGTGAACCCGGCCGTCCGTTCGTTGCCCTTTTCAAAGAATACCCGCTGGAACATCCACAGCATGTAGCAGACGCCGATGACCAGCGTGGTGGCGGCAAAAACCCCGATGGCGGTGTTGAACTTGATCGCGCCGAGGATGATCAGAAACTCGCCGATGAATCCGCTGGTCCCCGGCAGCCCGACCGACGCCAGCAGGGCGACGGCAAAGAAGAAGGCGAATACTGGCGCCTGACGGGCTATGCCGCCGAGATCGGCGATCTCGCGGGTCTGCATGCGGTCCTCGATCATTCCCGCCAGCAGGAACAGCAGGCCGGTGCTGGTGGCGTGGGCCATGATCTGGAAGATCGAGCCTGTCAGCGCCTGAACGTTGAGGCAGAAAAGACCGAGGGCGAGCACTCCCATGTGCGAGGCGGACGAAAAGGCCAGGAGGCGCTTCATGTCTTTCTGGCCGATGGCGGCGATGCCGCAGTAGATCAGGCCGACGACGGCGGCCCAGGCGAGCGGTGTGGCGTAGCGGACCAGTTCGGGGCCGAAAACCGGCATGATGAAGCGGATGACCGCGTAGATACCGATTTTTGCCATGATTGCCGACAGCAGGAAGGTGGCGGCGGCAGGGGCCTCGGTATAGGCGTCGGGCAACCAGGTGTGGAGCGGAAAGATCGGGATCTTGATGGCAAACGCCAGCATGAAGCCGAAGAAGGCCAGCGTCGCGGCTCGGCCGCCGATGTCGAGGCCGGTGAGAGCGACGGTCTCGAAGGACCAGACGCCGTATTGGGCATGGAAGGCGGTGCCGAGGTAGATGATCGCGGCCAGCATCAACAGGGACCCGGAGACCGTATAGAGCATGATCTTGACGGTGGCCGCCCGGCGGTTGGGCCCGCCGTAGAGGCCGATCATGAAGAAGACCGGGATCAGCATGATCTCCCAGAAGACATAGAGGAGCACCATGTCGCAGGAGGCGATGGCTCCGGCCATCGCCCCGGCGGTGACCAGCAGGTTGCCGTAGAAGGCTCTGGCGCGGTTCCTGACGACGACGAAGACGATGGGGATCAGCACTGCCCCGGTGAGCAGGACAAAGACGCTGATGCCGTCGACCCCGAGACGGTAGGCGATGCCGAGAGAGCCGATCAGGTTGCGGGTTTCGGCGAACTCGAGGTGACCGCTGCCGGTGAATCCGAAATAGACCCTGACGCCGAGCACCAGGACCAGCAGCGAGGCGGCGAGCCCGATCCGGCGGGCGGCGTCCGAACTGAACGGAATCAGCATAACCGCCAGGCCGATGCCGATCGGCAGGAAGATCATGGTCGAGAGGATGTTGTCAAACATGCGGACCTCGTACCTACTTGAAGGATTGGGCGAGCAACAGGCTCATGATGCTGAGGCCGACGATCATGTAGATGGCGTAGACCCTGACATAACCGACCTGCAGCAGCTTGAACAGCGCGCCGGCCTGACGGTAGAACCAGACGGTCACCTGCACCGGGATGTCGGTGATATTGGCATCGATGAAATTGGCGATGGCCGAGCCGATTGCCTTGTACGGCCGGACAAAGAGCGCGTCGTAGAGCTCGTTGACCCGGAAGGTATGGTAGGCAAAAGAGGAGAACCCGGAAAAGACCGGTTCCTCGGCGCCGCTGCCGAATTTGCGCCAGGCGATGAAGATGCCGATGAAGCAGACGATGACGCTGGCAGCGATGGCGATGATCTCGGTGCTGTGAACCGCCTCGTGGGGGTGTTCAGCTA
>CAYYWK010000247.1:0-5184 GCA_964475345.1 uncultured Desulfobulbus sp. | reverse complement strand
TCCCCAGCCCGGCCGCCAGGTTGGAGACCGGGTCAGCATCGATGGCAATCACCGTGTTCTGGGTATCGGCGGCAAGTGCACGGGCAAGCAGCGAGGTCACCGTGGTCTTGCCGACCCCCCCCTTGCCCCCGACGGCTATTTTCAGGCTCATGACAGTCCTCCTTGGGCTGCAGTGCAGGCGGCGGTTATCGCCGGCCTACTCTACAATATGGCCATCCTTATCGACAACCGCCACCAGAAATCCGCTCTTGGCGGCGATTTCCGTCAGTTCCTCGATGTGCACGGCCTGCACTTCACGCTTTCCGCGCTTCTCCCTCGGCAGGTCCGGCAGGCAATCCGTGGCCTCTTCCCTGCTCCGGAAGGCGGGGATGAAATCGACGCCCCGCTGCTCGTCGTGGAGGCCTAGAAAGTGCTCGTTCGGCCCCGGGTCACAGACGACGACGTACACCCAATCCGTCCGTTTATCGGTTTCTCCCATTGTTCGCTCCCAGGCGGCAGGCATCACTGCGCTATCGGTTCAATTTCCCAGCCATCAGACACACGAAAGCCCCATTTCACCGGGAAATGGGGCTCGGTAAACAGCAGGCTGCAATCAGATTTCAAGGTAGGAGTCCGAGAACAGGGTCTCTCCCAGGATGACCTTGACGGTCTTGACATAATCGCCGAGCTCCTTCGACAGCGTGCTCGGGTCAGGCGCCGCGCCGTCCATCGCCTGATGCACCACCTCGACGATGTCCGGCCGCTTGCCCTTGGCAACCGCGGTCAGGTTGGTGTCGAGAGGATCGGAGATGACGGATTTCATACCGTAACGCTCCAGCATGATCATGTAGGTGGTGTTAAGAATCGGGCGCAGGTGCACCGGCGGGCCATTGGAGATATTGGAGAGGCCGCAGGTGCTCATCGCGCCGGGGGCGATCTCCTCAAGCATCATCTGGAAGTTGAGCAGGCTGACGCACTGGGCCTGCTGGATGTTGACCGGCGTGACAATGCCGTCGACCCAGATCTTTTCATTGGGAATGCCGGCCTCGTTGGCAGCGTAGAGCAACTCCACACACAGGGCGGCCCGCTCGTTCTCGTCCCGCGGCAAGCCGTCGGGTCCCCACATCAGGGCGACGATATCGGCGCCGTACTTGGCGGCCATCGGCAGCATCGCCGTATACCGTTCCGGCCGAGCCATGATCGAGTTGATGATATGTGGCTTGGCGGCCGGCTTGAGGACCTTCAGGCCTTCCTCTATGGCGGCGATATTTGAGGTATCGAGCAGGAGGGGGATCTCCGGCACCACCTCCTGAACGACCTGGCAGACCCACGGCATCAATTCATGGCCGTCCTTCTTCGACGGTCCGAGGTTGATGTCGATGTAATCCATTCCCTTTTCCTTCTGCTCGAGAGCTTCAGCCTGAATGGGCTTGGGATCGCGCTCCCGGTAGGCCTTGCCGATCACCTTGGAAATGACATTCAGGCTTTCGCCGAATAAAATCATAGTCTTCCTCCTTTACCGAATTGAATTATGAATTCGTCTCTTTGGAGCAACATATGCTGCGAGACCGCCAGGCCAACAAGCACCTGACGGTCTCTGGATTATACCGAAAATACTGGAGGAATCAAGCACGCAGGTCTGTCGCCCTCCTACTGCCTGGCCTTGAGGAATCCGGCGATATGGGCGGCCTCACGTGGACCGACGGTCACTGTCCAGCCACTCAGTTCCTCTTCAACGTCGCCGGCGATCGCTGCAGCATAGCCTGGAATAATCAGTTCCTTATGCTTGACTTTGTCGGCGATACCGCTCTTCTTGACGAACAGTCCGACGTCGTCGCCGCCGAACTTGCCTGCCGCCCAGGCGGTCAGTACCGAAAGACCTTCCGAATCCTTGATCAGCAACCATGAGGGAACCCGGCTGGCCTCGATCTCGCCGGAGACGATAAAATAGGTCAGGGCAAAGTTGGTGGTAACCAGCACCGGCGAGTTCTCGTTCGGACTGCCGATCTCGTAGATGCCTTCTGTAACCGTCATCGGCCGCTGCGGGTCGGTGAAGATGTTGAGCCGCTCGAGCAGCAGCGGGAACATCACCTCGGTGGTCAGGTCGGACATGACGACAATCCCGCCGTACTTGGCGACGAACATCGCCGCGATCAAGCCTTCCATGTTGATATTGGAGGCCATCTCGCAGGGGAAGACGATGGTCGGAAAACCGACCGAACGGTTGCCGTCTTTGAGGGCCGCACGGCGCAGGGCGACCTGATCCGCCAGGGCCTGCTTCAGCTCCCTCGCGCCGCTGTCGATGACCAGATCTTTGAGGCCCATCGCCGCCAACTTGTCGGTGAGGGCTATAACCGCGTCGATTGAGGAAGCCTTGACCGCCAGCGGCAGATCGCTGTCCTTGGCAAGCTTGCCCATGGCATCGGCATTGGCTTCGGTAGCGGCATATAGCAGCGGCCTCTTGAAACCGCAGGCCTCCACCGCCGCGGCCATCCCACCGGCATCCTCGCTCATCAGCACCAGGTTGAACTCGCTCTTTTCGGCAACGAGTTTGGCAAGAGCCGCAAACGCCGCCTTGTCGCCGTTGACATCCTTGACGGCGACCAGTTCCGGACGCAGATTGAGGCCGACACGTTCGTACTGGATGGCATTCCACACCTGCAGCTTCGCCTCGGCATCGGCAACGGCCGTATCCGAGGTCAGTAGACCTGCGAAGGCCGTCGGGTTGAAAAAGGTTTTTTCATGCCGGTAGAGGACAGTTTCACCACCCACCGTCACCTTCCGCACCCCTTTGCCGATGACCACTGGCCGGATCGGCGGTGCAGAGGCCTCCGCCAGTTCAGCCCGAGCCTCTTCCGAAACATAGGGACAGGAATCGAGTTCGGCCTTGCCCGAGGCAAGATTCATCGCGAAGGCCAGACAGGTCGGGACGCCACATTCCTTGCAGTTGGTTTTGGGCAGGAGTTTGAATATCTGTATACCTGTTAACGCCATTGCTGAGGTCTCCTTTTATGTAATCGGGGTAATCGCGTTCGTGCCCGGCCGGACAGTTCGTCCAGCCGGGCCTTCTGTGCATGACTAGCCGATAAGAGGTTCCATGCTTAAGGCTGGATGCCCTTTCTCCTGGAGGAAAGGCAGGATCTCTTCCTCGGTGATACCGACCGTCTCGTCCGCGATCATATCGGCGAAATTGTCGATCCCCATCTCCTTGCCCCTGGTGTTGATCTTTTCGTAGAGTTCTTCCTTGAGCATCTTCGGCATCCAGACCATCCGCAACAGCCCGCCGTCGCCGAGGATGAATTTCTTCTGGGTAACGTTGAATTTGGAATGGCCGACAAAGCCTGGCGACGACGCCCCGCCGCCCATGACGCCGGCCAGGGTGGTGAACTTCATGCCGGATGGTGTCTCGCCGCTGTAGTCACGGCCGACGGTCATAACGCCATTGCAGGACGGCAGCATCGCGGCGATGCATTCGCAGCAGCCGCAGGTGGTCATCGGCGCGTGGACCATCGAGTAGAAGTTGTAGGTCTCGATCGCCCCCTTCGAGGCTTTCTTGATGAACTCGTCGACGCCTTCGAAGCGACCGCGCTTCTGGTCGAGGACCTTGCCCTTCAGTACCGGCTGGTTCGGCCCGGTGGGGTTGATCTCGAAGGAGGCCTTGCAGTCCATCCAGTTGTAGGCGCCGCAGAGGCCGGTCCGTTCCGGGCTGACGGTGCAGACATGGCTCGGGGCAAACGACTGGCAGAGGGTGCAGGAGTAGAAGGTGTCGACATCCTCGTCGGTCATCTTGTCGACGCGCTCGTCACGGACCTTGTACTCGGTGCGGGCCCGAGCAGTCAGCTTGTCCACATCCTCCTTGTTGGTGAACAGGGTGACCTGGACCTTGTCGACGATCTTCTTGAAATCCTGGTGGAACTTGGCGTGCAGCACGACCCCGATGTCTTTCAGGGTGAAACCCTTCTCGATGGCAGCCTTGCTGACCCGGACCCAGGAGATGTCGCGCTGGCCGATATGCATGATGCCCTGGATATAGTTGATAAGATGATGAATCTGGCGTTCCATGATCGGCTCGAAGTCGGTCTGGAACTCGCGGCCGGCGATCTGGACATAGATGCCGAGCGGCAGGGTGTCGCCTTCCTTGATGTCGCCGATATCCTTGCCGACGACAACGACCTTGCCGTCTTCGATCTCGCTCATCTCGGCCATCTTCACCAGCTCGGTACACTGGGTCTTGCCGCCGCCCATCTGGCAGTAAAGATCTCCGCCACGGACACGTTCGCCCTCGAAGGCAGGGCCGAAGGCGCAGGGGATATCGATCTCGGTGATGTTGATCTTGAGGCCGCGGACCTCGACCGACTTCTGGCAGATCTCGCTGTGTGCGACATTGGCGACCACATGCTCGTAGGTGCAGATTCCGGTGGGCAGGATCTCAGGGATGTCGGTGTCGGCAAGGGTCGGGAAACCCCAGTTGACGCAGCCGGCGGCGGCGACGGCCCATTCGGTGCCGACATCGCCCAGGGCGTTGACGAAGGCGAAGATGCGGTTTTTGTTGTACATCAGCATCTTGCGGTAGTCGCCCGGTTCGACGCCGCCGAAGGCCATGGCGGCGCGGTTGGCAAAGCCGAGGGCGAAGACGGCTGAGGAGATGTCCGGTCCGAAGGGGACGATACGGGTGTTCCAGCCGACCTGCATGCCGGCCTCGAGACATTGTTCGATGACCGTTTTGCCGTTATGGTTGGCTGCACAGAAGATATAGAGATTCTTCTTCTGGTAATCCTCGACGATCATCTTGGCGGTGGCAGCATCCGGAGCAGCGCCGACAATGGCGGCGAAACCGGGGGCGGAACCGTCGACGAACTCGACGCCGCGTTTGCGGAGAATGATGTCGTTGGCAGGACCAACCCAGAGTTTGCCAGCATCGATATCCGGATCTTCAGAATCGATGTAGAAATCAGGCTCGCGCAGGATACGCAGGGCCTCCTTGATCTCGTAGGCAAAGATGCCCGCCATGCCGGCGTCCAGCAGCGGGCCCAGGTATGGCAGATGGTTGGCGCCCTTGATGTGCGGCGGCAGCAGGCCGCGGGCAAACTCCATCGGCTTTTTGAGGTCTTCGAGGGTCTCGCACTTCATCCCGGTCAGCGAATAGATGACCGGCAGGTAATAGGCGGTATTCGGGAAACCAATCTTGGTGCTGGCGTCATAGTA
>CAYYWK010000246.1:0-5204 GCA_964475345.1 uncultured Desulfobulbus sp. | reverse complement strand
TCCCGGGTATGCTCTACCAGATCACCCAGACCCTGGCGGATTTCGGCATGAACATTCACCGGGCCTACATCGCCACCGAAGTCGAGCAGCTCATCGATGTGTTTTATGTCCTCGATGCCCAGGGGCAGAAGCTGGCCGACCCGGGCCGGCAGAGGGAGGTCGTCCACGGCCTGCTCTATGCCCTTGGCCAGAAGGAAAAGTGAGACGACGCCTGCAGTGGCGGGGGTTGTCGAAAACAGACAATATTGTAATAACGTTCTCGCTGCGTATTGCAAAATTCACCAGGAATGGTATCACTACGATGACTGACCAGAGGTCCATTTCAGCAGCCACCGTGTAATCAGCCCTACAGGAGACAAGCCCAATGACCAGAGACGAAATACTGCAGATCATAGAAGACGAGAACATCCATTTCTTCCGCCTCCAGTTTGTCGACATTTTCGGTTTCATGAAGAATGTCGCCCTGCCGAAGAGCCAGATCGGCAAGGCCCTTGACGGCAACATCATGTTCGACGGCTCGTCGATCGACGGTTTTGTCCGTATCAACGAATCGGATATGTATCTCAAGCCCGACTACAACACCTTCACCGTCCTGCCCTGGAGAAACAGGAATGGTGTCGCCGCCGCGCGTATCATCTGCGATGTCTACAAGCACGACAATACGCCGTTCGACGGTTGTCCGCGGGTCAACCTGAAGAAGGTGCTGGCCGGTGCCAAGGAACTCGGTTACACGATGAATGTCGGCACCGAGTGCGAGTTCTTTCTCTTCGAACAGGACGCCGAAGGCCTTGCAACCACCGTCACCAGCGATGTCGCCGGCTATTTCTCTCTTGATCCTGAAGACAAGGCCAATGACTGCCGGAGGGAGATCATCGAGACCCTCGAGAAGATGGGCTTCGAGATCGAGGCGTCGCATCATGAAGTTGCCGAGGGCCAGCACGAGATCAATTTCAAGTATGCCGATGCGCTGACCGCAGCCGACAACACCGTCACCTTCAAATGGGTCGTGAAATCGATAGCCCAGAAGTACAACCTGCACGCCACCTTCATGCCGAAGCCGATTTTCGGCATCAACGGTTCGGGCATGCATACCAACCAGTCGCTTTTCAATCTTGACGGCACCAATGCCTTCTTCGATGAAAACGATCCGCTCAAGCTCTCGAAGATCTGCTATTCCTATATCGCCGGCGCCTTGAAGGGCGCCCGCGGTTTCGCGGCCGTCACCAACCCGCTCGTCAATTCCTACAAGCGACTGGTTCCGGGCTATGAGGCGCCGGTCTATGCCGCATGGTCCGCTTCCAACCGATCGGCGCTGATCCGCATCCCGGCCTCGCGCGGCCTCTCGACCCGTACCGAGATCCGCTGCCCGGATCCGACCTGCAACCCCTACCTGGCCTTTGCGATGATGCTGAACTCCGGTCTCGAGGGCGTGAAGAACAATCTCACCCCGCCGCCGGAGGTGAAAAAGGATATCTTCAAGATGAGCCCGCAGGAGATGGCGGAGGCGAAAATCGACGTCATGCCGGGCAGTCTGAAGGAGGCGATAGAGGAATTGAAGGTCAACCCGATTGCCAGGCCGACTCTCGGCGACCATATCTACGAGAAGTATATCACCGCCAAGGAGAAGGAGTGGGACAGCTTCCGGACGGCGGTCACCGATTGGGAGCTTGACGAATATCTGTCCGTGTACTGATAGACGTTTCTTCCCATCATGCTCAAAGCCCGCATGCCTGAAGGCCTGCGGGCTTTTTTGTCCTTTGCGGGCTTGCCAGCGGCTGTATTTGCCGGTAAATGAGCAGATGGGGTAAATGGTTTCAGCGGGAAGAGGGGAGAAGCGCCATGAAGAAGGCTGGGCAGCCGGCCGTTGCCGATATTCTGCCAGGTCTGGTTCAGCAGAACGGCTGGGAGATGCAGCTTGATCTGCACTCGATCTTCGGCAGCTGGGAAAAGGTTGTCGATCGTGAAACGTCACAGCACTGTCGACCGCTGAAGATCAGCCGCGGCACGCTCTGGCTGGAGGCGGACAATTCCGCCTGGCTGCAGCAGCTGCGCTACCAGAAACACCAGCTTCTCGAGGCGATCAATGGTTCGCTGAAGAACTCGCGCATCGAGGATATCAAGTTCGTGCTGCCGAAAGGCGACGATGTACAGAAGGTCTCCGGCAGCCAACCCGTGCGGTTCATTCCGCCGCAAGCACCTGAAATTGACAGGTTCAGGAACCAGATTTCGACCATTGGCGATGAACAGTGTCGTGAGGCGCTGTTCCGATTCTGGTATCTTGCCCACGCCTGCAGGAAAAAATAGTCATTGCGGGCTCCGCAGAATTGACTTGACCGCTGTCC
The DNA here is from genome assembly GCA_964475345.1 of uncultured Desulfobulbus sp. Classification (GTDB taxonomy): domain Bacteria; phylum Desulfobacterota; class Desulfobulbia; order Desulfobulbales; family Desulfocapsaceae; genus Desulfoprunum. Next base: position 2,862 of record CAYYWK010000246.1, on the reverse strand, counting down.
CGAAAGCGCTATCTTCGATGACACGCTTCAGTCCCTGCCTGCCCCCAGCCAGCTGGCCGCAGGCGAGCCGGCCTTTTCCCGAACACTCTTTTCCCATGGATCGATGATGCTTTATCCGACAATTCTCGATGTTATCGGCAACACTCCACTGGTTCGCATCAACCGGCTCTTTGCAGGCGAGACGGTTTCCATCTATGGGAAACTGGAAGCGAGAAACCCCGGTGGATCGATCAAGGAGCGCATATCCCTGTCGATGATCGAGGCCGGCGAGGCCAGCGGCGAACTGACCAGAGACAAGATCGTCCTCGAGGCCACCAGCGGCAACACCGGCATTGGACTGGCCATGGTCTGCGCCGCCAAGGGGTACCGCTGTGTCCTGGTCATGCCGGAATCCGCGTCCATCGAGCGTCGCAAGAACATGCAGGCCTATGGCGCTGAGATCCTGCTGACCCCTGCAAAACGCGCCACCGACGGGGCCATCGAAAATTCTTACGCGATGGCGAGGGAGTTTCCCGACCGCTATTTCCTCACCGATCAGTACAACAACGAGGCGAACTGGAAGGCCCACTATCATGGCACCGCGCCCGAGATCTGGCAGCAGAGCGATGGGCGGGTGACCCATATCGTCGCCACGCTCGGGACAACCGGCACGGTCATGGGGCTGTGTGCCTGGTTCAGGGAATTTCAGCCGCATGTCGAGGTTGTCGCCGTCGAACCGTACCTCGGCCACAAGATCCAGGGCCTGAAGAATATGAAGGAGTCCTATAAGCCTGGCATCTTTGACAAAAGCATTCCCGGCCGGATTGTCCATGTCAGGGATGAGGACGCCTTCCGCACGGCCCGCAGCCTTGCCCGCCAGGAAGGCATGCTGGTCGGGATGAGCGGCGGGGCGGCGATGTCGGCGGCGATCGATCTCGCCAAAACCCTGAAAAGCGGTCTGGTCATTGCGATACTGCCCGATGGCGGGGAGCGCTATCTCAGTACGCCGTTGTTCACTCCGCCGAAAAAAGCTGACGAGAAGAAGTCGCAGCTGAAGTTCTTCAACACCCTGACAAAAAAGAAGGAGGTCTTCGCCCCGCTGGTGGAAGGGAGGGTCACCATCTATTCGTGCGGGCCGACCGCCTACGAGCCTGCCAATCTTCTCCAGTGCCGGCGCTTTGTTGTTTCGGACCTGATCACCCGCTATCTCGAGGCAAAAGGTTTTTCCGTCGAATCGTTCATGAATTTCACCGATCTCGACGATAACACCATCGCCGGGGCCGAGGCCGCAGGCAAGCCGCTCGGGGAATTCACCGGCGCCTACATCGAAGGGTTCATGCGGGATATCGATGCGTTGGGGGTGAAGCGGGCGACCGGCTACCCGAAAGCCTCAGAGTATGTCACCGATATGATAGAGATCGCCCATGAACTCATCCATAAAGGCTACGCCTACGAAAAGCATGGTTCGATCTATTTTGATATTTCCAAATTCAGCAACTACGGCCGTCTTTCGGGAATCGATCTCAGCAAGATCCAGTTGGGCAAGACCGTCGATCTGGATAACTATGAGAAGGATAACCCGCGTGACTTCACGCTGTTGAAGCGTTCAACTCTTTCCGAGCTGAAAAAGGGGATCTTTTTCGAGACAGACTGGGGCAATGTCCGGCCGAGCTGGCATGTGGAATGTCCGGTAATGGCCACCCGGCACCTCGGCGAGACGCTGGACATCCACACCGCCAGCCGCAACCTGATCTTCCCGCACCATGAGAACGAGATTGCCATTGCCGAGGCCCTGAGCGGAAAGCCGCTGGCGAAGTACTGGCTGCATTCCGAGCTAGTTCTGGTCGATGGCAAGATGATGTCCGCCGAGGCGGGCAACACGGTGACCCTCGGCGACCTTCTCGCGCAAGGCTACACTGCCAGGGAGGTGCGCTTCATGCTGCTCTCTGTACATTACCGGAAGCCGATCAATTTCTCCTTCAAGCGCCTGGAAAGTGTGCGTTCGGCGCTGCGCCGTCTCGACGAGTTCACCTGCAAGCTGCTCTGTCTGCCGGCGGGAAAACCGCATCCGGAGATAACCGCTTTCGTTTCAGCCATGGAGGAGCAGTTTTTCGAGGCAATGGACGATGACCTGAATGTCTCGAAGGCGATGGGTGCGATCTACAACTTCATCGCCAGGACCCACCCGGTGCTGCAGGTCAACAACCTCGACCTGGATCAGAAGAACTATGTTCTCGAGAGCCTGGATCGGCTGAACCAGGTGCTGCAGGTTTTCCGGCTCAAAGGCTGCCTGCTGGTTCCGGAGGTCAACGCGCTCATCCAGAAGCGCGAACAGGCCCGCGCCGACAAGGACTGGCTTGCAGCCGATGCCGTCAGGCGGGAGCTGGCCGCCAAGGGGATCATTGTCATCGATACGGTGAATGGCCCGGTCTGGAAAAAAGTTGCTGAGGTCGAGTAAGAGAATGCGGTTGATTTTTGGCGATTTTTGGGTATTATGTCGTCCGTTCTGCTGAAAGTTGGACATCTCGCTGCCAGATTGCCGGCGCGGTACACTCGCAATCATGGCGACCATGCAATCTGTCTTCCTCCACGCGCCCGTAGCTCAGCTGGATAGAGCAACGGACTTCTAATCCGTAGGTCGCACGTTCGAATCGTGCCGGGCGCGCCAGTAAATATAAGGGGTTAAGTCAATTTGGCTTAACCCATTTTTCTTTTTATCAGTAGTATATCAGTAAAATTATTTTTGAGTTAAAACGGATATTTATTTCAAAATTATAACTAAAAAGTGTCAGTGTTGCAGTAAAGATGTCCCTCTCTTACCCCCAGTAAGTTGGGTGGGTTTCAACTGCTGATCCAATGGCTCTGCACTCCTTACAGTTGACT
>CAYYWK010000245.1:0-5242 GCA_964475345.1 uncultured Desulfobulbus sp. | reverse complement strand
ATGCTCAGCATCCTAGAGAGCCGCGACAATTGCATCCCCCATAGCCGCCGTCCCCACCGCCAGACTGCGATCGACGGCGATATCGGCAGTGCAGACGCCCTTTTCCAGCGTGGTCTCCACTGCCCGGTCGATGGCCGCGGCGGCCTCGTCGAGGCCGAAACTGTAACGGAGCATCATCGCCGCCGAGAGGATCTGGGCGATCGGATTGGCGACACCCTTGCCGGCGATGTCCGGGGCCGAGCCGCCGGCCGGTTCGAAAAGTCCGAAACGGTCCTTGTTGATCGACGCCGAGGCCAGAAGACCCATCGAGCCGGTCAGCATCGCGGCCTCGTCGGAAATGATGTCGCCGAACATGTTGCCGCAGAGCATGACGTCGAACTGGTGCGGGTCACGGACCAGCTGCATCGTCGCGTTATCGACATAGATATGGTTGAGCTGCACGTCAGGATATTCCTTTGCCACCTCCATCACCACCTCACGCCACAGGACCATCGTCGTCAGGACGTTGGCTTTGTCCACCGAGGTGACGATCCTGCGCCTGAGCCGTGCCGCCTCGAAGGCCATGCGGGCGATGCGCTGGATCTCGAAACGGTTGTAGACCATGGTGTCGAAGGCCCGTTCCTCGAGCCCCTCGCCCTCCCGACCTTTGGGCTGTCCGAAATAAATATCCGAGGTCAGCTCGCGCACGCAGAGCACATCGAAGCCGTCGCGGACGATATCTGCCCGCAGCGGGCAGGCAGCGGTCAGCGATTTGAAGACCCTTGCCGGGCGCAGGTTACAGAACAGGTCGAAATGCTTTCGTAGCGGCAGCAGCGCCGCCCGCTCCGGCTGCTGCGCCGGCGGCAGGCTCTCCCACTTCGGTCCGCCGACCGAACCGAAGAGAATGGCGTCGCTTGCCTCGCACAGGGCCAGCGTCGCCGGCGGCAGAGCCTCGCCGTGCCGGTCGATGGCACAGCCGCCGACATCGGCGTGCGTAAAGGACAAACCGACACCGAATTTCCTCTGTACCGCTGCAAGGACCTTGATCGCCTCGGCCATCACCTCCGGACCGATGCCATCGCCGGCCAGTACCGCTATCTTTTTCATCCCTGTCACCTTCGTCAAATAATATATCGTCTTGTTGTAAGTGAAACCCCTGGTACGACAAATGGTCGACTGCGTGCTCCTTTTAACAGAAATCCGCCGGTTTGGCCAGTACCGCTTCACCGCTGACGGCAAAGACCAGCAGTGCCCGCAGGGCACCGGAATACGGCAGTTCCCGCTCTACCACCTCTTTGAGCAGCACCGGCAACGTGCTCATACGTGACTCAGCGGCGCGTAGTTCATCCTGCCATTTCGGTCCCTTCATGCAGATCAGTCTCAACCCCGGGCGCATGAAGCGGGCCGTCATCGCCAGAAAACCGGCGATATCTGCTACCGCCCTGCTGGTGACGTGGGTGAAATCCGCCGCCGAGGGCAGCAGGTGCTCGTCTTCGATCCTGCCGGCGAGGATTTCCACGCCTTCCAGTTCCAGGGTGCGGACAATATGGCGGAGGAACGAGACCCGCTTGAGCCTCGGTTCCACCAGAACAACCGCAAGATCAGGCCGCACCGCCTTGCAGACGAGGCCAGGGAACCCCGCCCCGGTGCCGATATCGAGCAGGCGGGAACCGGCCGGCAGCAGCGCCGGCAGGGTCAGCGAATCGAGAAAATGACTTTCGGCAATCTGCGTCTCAGTGGAATTTTTGGCAATGAGATTGACCTTGCCGCTCCACCGTCTGAGTTCGGCGTGATAGGCGTTCAGGGCGAGGGCTGCTCCGGGCGCGAGATCCACTCCCATCGCGGCTGCGCCTTCTGCCAGCAGATCCCGGAAGGACAGCGTTCCCTCCGCCCCTTTTCTACCTGCCATCACGGAGACGGACCGTCACTGATGCGGCGTGGGCGGTCAGGCCTTCGAGGCCGGCCAGACGACGGATATGGTCAGCATCGCCCTCGAGGGCTTTAGGCGAATAACTGATCAGCGAGCTCTTTTTCAGGAAGGTTTCCACACCGAGGGCAGAGGCATAACGGGCGGTTCCCATCGTCGGCAGCACGTGGTTCGGTCCGGCCAGATAGTCGCCTGCCGCTTCCGGGGTGTGGTGGCCGAGGAAGATCGCCCCGGCATGACGGATATGGGGAATCTGCGCCCAGGGGTCGGCGATCATCAGCTCGAGATGCTCTATGGCGATGGCATTAGCCAGTTCGATCGCCTCGGCGAGATCGGCGGCGACCAGGATCACCCCCCTCTGGGCCAGGGACTGGCGGGCGATCTCCCGGCGCGACAGACCGGCAAGCTGGCGTTCGAGCTCCGCCGGCACCAGCCCGGCCAGTACCGCATCGGTGGTCACCAGCACCGCCAGGGCCTGGGGATCGTGCTCGGCCTGCGCCAGCATGTCGGCGGCGACACTGGCCGGATTTGCCGTGGAATCGGCCACGATCAGCACCTCGGACGGCCCGGCGATCATGTCGATCCGCACCACTCCCGCCACCTGGCTCTTGGCCTCGGCCACGTACTGGTTGCCAGGCCCGACGATGACGTCAACCCGCGGAATGGTCGCGGTACCGAAGGCCAGGGCGGCGATGGCCCAGGCCGAACCAACCTTGTAGATCTCGGTAATGCCGATCTCCTGCGCCGCCACCAGCAGATGCGGGCTGACTGTGCCGCCGGAATCCGGCGGCGTCACCATCACCCTCCTGGCGACCCCGGCGATCCCCGCCGGTATGCCGTTCATCAGCACCGACGACACCAGTGGCGTCGACCCGCCACGCCCTCCGGGAACATAGAGGCCGGCCGAATCGACAGGCCGCACCAGGCGACCGACAATACTGCCGTCATCCCGGGTCTGCAGCCAGCTGTCCTCCATCTCGCGCCGATGGAAGCCGGTTATCCGCGTGATGGCCGCCTGCAGCGTAGCAAGGAAGTCGGAATCGACCTTCTCGTAGGCCTCCCGCAGCTCCCCTGCCGTCACCCGCAGGGCGGAAAGGCTCATCTCCGGTGCGTCGAAACGGCGGCAGTAATCGAGAACCGCCTCGTCACCCGCTGTCCTCACCTGTTCAAGAATTTCGGCGACGGTAGTCCGGCAGGTCGGATCTGCAGCCTGGAACCGTTTCAGCAGGCCCGCAATCCGCTCGCGGCCGGCCGCATCTGTTGTAGCAACTGGAACAATAGGCATCTGTGTCTCTCTCAATTCCGGACCACCATCACAACGGTGAACTTCTCTCCCGCCGGCGGCAAGGCACCGGCAATTTTCCGCGCCTTTGCCTCCATTTCGGAGGCTGTACGCTCCGCGCCGGGGAAGAAGTATATTCAACTTCCCGGCAAGTGGAAACAGAAATCCTCCCGGCGGCCGGCCATTCCCCGCCGGCATTTCATCCCCCTGTACCATGCAGCGCCCTTTATTTCATCTCCCGGAATGTTTAGTGTTGTCCCGGTCGTCTCCTTTTGTCTTTGCACCGAAGGGAAAAGGTAATACAGTAAAGCACTTGAAGAATCCAGCCGCTGTCGTCGCCGCCTGGCCTGTCTTGGCCGATGCACAAGCCGCCCTGTCGTATCGGAGCATGCATGGAATTCCAACCGAAATGGATCGCCTGGGAGATCACCCGCCGCTGCAACCTCAATTGCGTGCACTGCCGCTCCTCCTCCATGCTCGAGGATGGCGGCCATCCCGATTTCAGCCTGGAGAACGCCAGGGCAGTCCTTGAAGATATCGCCTCCTACGCCAGCCCGGTGGTTGTCCTGTCGGGGGGCGAGCCGCTGCTGCGGCCCGACGTCTTCGACATCGCCACCTACGGCACCGGTCTCGGGCTGCGGATGTGCATGGCCACCAACGGCACCCTGGTCACCGATGCCATCTGCGAAAAGATCACGGCAAGCGGCATCAGGATGGTCTCCCTCAGCCTCGACGGGGCCCGCCCCGAGACCCACGACAATTTTCGCAACCAGCAGGGGGCATTCGCCGGCACGATGAACGCCATCCGCCTCTTCAACTCCCACGGCATCCCGTTCCTCGTCAATTCTTCCTTCACGGTGCGCAACAAGGATGAGATCCCGGAGATCTACAGACTGGTCAAGGATCTCGGCGCCAAGGCCTGGTACATGTTCATGATTGTGCCGACCGGCCGCGGCGAGGACATCATGGACGAGCTGATCCCGGAAAAACTCTATGACGAGATCCTGGAATGGCACTACCAGGTGGAGAAGGAGGAAAACGAACTGCTGATGCGGCCGACCTGCGCCCCGCATTACTACCGCATCGTCCGTCAGAAGGCAAAAGACGAGGGAAGCTCGTTCAAGCGCCGTAACCTGCAGTTCTCGACAGGCGGTTCGAAAGGCTGCCTGGCCGGCCAGCTGATCTGCCTGATCGATGTCGACGGCGAGGTCCTGCCCTGCAGTTATTTCCCCAAGTCGGCGGGCAATGTGTTCACCACGCCGTTCCGGGACATCGGGGAAAACTCCGAGCTTTTCCTGCAGCTCCGGGACTTCAAGAGCTACAAGGGCAACTGTGGCAGCTGCGAGTACCTTGGCGTCTGCGGCGGCTGTCGGGCCCGGGCCTACGCGATGACCGGCGACTATCTCGGCCAGGAACCGTTCTGCAGCTACATCCCGCGTAAAAGGCAACGTGATCTGCAAAGCACAGCCGGCTCCGCCGTGCCGCACACCGACGACCAGCCCTGAATCCACCACCGGAGACCTCCATGAACGATACCTTCCTCAAGGCCTGCCGCGGCGAAAAAACCGATTACACCCCGATCTGGATGATGCGCCAGGCCGGTCGCTATCTTCCTCAATACCAGAAGGTGCGTGGCAGCGTGTCCTTTCTCGAACTCTGCAAAAGGCCGGAACTCTGCGTCGAGGTGACCCTGCAGCCGGTTGACCTGCTGGGAATGGACGCGGCCATCCTGTTCTCTGACATCCTGATCCCGATCGAGGCAATGGGAGCGGCGCTGGAGTTCCATGAAGGGCACGGACCGATACTGCCCGACAGGATCAGGAGCGGCGAGGCGGTTGACCGCCTGGTCGTTCCCGACCCGGACGTGGCGACGGGATTCGTCATGGAGACCATCCGCCTGTTGCGCAGGGAACTGAAGGTGCCGCTGATCGGCTTTGCCGGCGCCCCTTTTACCTGCGCCACCTACCTGATCGAAGGCGGTTCGTCGAAGACTTTCTGGGAAACCAAGAAGCTGATGTACACCCAGCCCGAGGTCTTCCAGCGCCTGATGGAAA
>CAYYWK010000244.1:0-5288 GCA_964475345.1 uncultured Desulfobulbus sp. | reverse complement strand
GTCGAAAAAATCGACCAGGTCGGTTCGAAGCGTTTCGTATTTATGTTTCATGTCTTCATAGGTGCGGGCGTTTTCTATGGCCAGGGCCGCCTGTTCGGCAAATCGGTGCAGATAGCCGATTTCTTCGGGATTGAATTCGCGGGGTGTCTGGGTGTAGATCCTCAGGGCCCCCAGGACCTGGTCTTTTATCCGCAGGGGGATGCTCAGCACCGAGGCGATATTCACGCGGCCGCCCATCAGTCGGCTGAGCCAGTGATGGGCGGGGCTGACCATCGCCGAGAACAGTCCGGCCATGAACAGCGGCATCAGGAACTGGTGGATCATGGTCAGGAAGACCGCGGAAATGATGAAGACAATGACCAGCAGCACCGTCTTGTTAATGGTTCCTCGTTTCATCTCCCTCCCCCGAAAAAATCATCTCTGCCAGGTATCTCCCGGTTGAACGACAACCTCTCATAAATGCAGAAAAAATCGCTGCCGCACCACATATCCTAGAGTATCCGGACAGGGCTTACAAGCCCTTTCCTCCGTCCGCATTCCAGCCTTTTCCAGCATTTCCGAGAAAGATCCGGATGAAGGGAGCGCTGGAAACGCTGGTGACCAGTGCCATGACGATCAGAGCGACAAAAACCCGGTGGTTGATCAGACCGGCCTCAAAGGCCAGACTGCCGAGGATGATTTCCATCGCGCCGCGGGCATTGAGGCCGAAACCAACCGCCAGCGCCCGACGGGTCGGCATCCCGCCCAGGCGGGCTCCAGCGCCCGCGCCCAGCACCTTACCGGCAAAGGCGAGCACGAGGATCAGAATCACCAGGAGCGGATCAAAATGCTCGACGAAATCCATCTTCAAGCCAATGGAGACGAAGAACAGCGGGGCGAAGAAGTTGGTGACGAACTGATGCAGGATCTCCCTCGCCTCCTCGCGCAGGTGAACCGAATCGCCGATCGCCAGACCGGCGATGAAAGCGCCGAGGATCGCATGGATGTGGATATACTCGGTGAAAGCGGCACAAAGCAGGCAGAAGCCGAGGCTGAGTGACAGGACACCTCCCGGCCAGGACAGCCGGGCCTGCACCCAGGGAAGAATGCGGCTGAGCAGCACCCGGCTGAAGACCAGCATGCAGAAGGCGAAGACGGAAATCAGGGCCATGCTCCGGAGGATCCCGCTCCCGCCCTCACCTTCGCCAACCAGCGACAGGATAAAGGAGAAAAATATCCAGCCGACGATGTCGTTGAATACCGCCGAGGCAATGATGATCGCGCCGATATCTGTCTTCAGCAGCTGCATGTCGAGGAGGATCCTGGCGATGACGGGCAAGGCCGAGATCGACATCGCAACCCCGAGAAAGAGTGCGAACAGCAGGTGGTTCGCCCCTCCAGCCTCGATGGAAAACCATTCCGGCAGAAACCAGGCGAGTGAAAAACCTGAGACAAAGGGCAGCACCATGCTGCCGATGCCGGTGGTCATCGCCACTATGCCGTTCTCGAGAAAGAGGGAAAACCGCAGTTCGAGACCAACGACGAAAAGCAGCAGAATGACGGACAGCGAGAAGATCGCATCGAGCGCCACGGCAAAAGAGGCATTGCCGGCAAAAGGAAAGAGCGTGGCGTGAACCCCGGGAAGGACATTGCCCAGCAGCGTCGGGCCAAGCGCCACCCCCACCAGCAACTCCCCCATAACCATCGGCAAGCCGATCTTCTTACCGATCTCCGAGGCGATACGGGAAAAGATCAGCATGGTGCTGATGGCCAGCAGCAGGGTGACCAGATCGTCAGGGCTCAAGTCGGCCATGTCCGGACTTTTCGATCATGCCCCGACGGAAGGCGGGAGTGGACAATGAGCATGTTGCAGGGCAGGTGCTCGAGCATGTGTTCGATGTCGTGGGTGAAGAGCCGGTCGATCAGGCCGAGACGGCTGTCCGGCGAATTAGTCACCAGCAGGTCGGCCCGGCAGTCCTCGGCATAACGGCGAATGGCAAAACCGGGCCGGCCGGAAAGCACCACCCTCTCTATGTCAGCACCGTCCACCTCCAGCTGGCAGCCGGCACCCTGCAGTTTCTCCTCCTCACCCTGCAGCAGCTGTTCGTGAACCCTGCTGGTCTCGACGGTGGTGCTGTCGTCAGACATCGACATCGCCAGAACGGTCCGGTCCAGTTCCCTGACGATCCTGATATCGGTACATCCCACCCTTGTGACGAAATAGCGGACAGTGTCCAGGGTCGGCCTGGTCTTGGGATGGTCGACGCAATTGACCACGATCCGCCGGAAGGCGGTGCCGGTGACAGACGGCTCGGTCAGCAGCAACAACGAGCATTTGGCGCGACGGCTCATACCCCTGGCCACCGAACCGAGATAGTAGCGGAGAGCACTCTCACGGCGCAACGCTCCCAGGACCAGCAGGTCCACCATATGCTCCTTGCAGACCTGCAGCAGGTTGTCGACTTCATTGCCCTCCCGCCAGATCATCGGCGATAGCGTCAGACCCTGCCTGCCGCAGATTTCGTCAAGCAGCTGCTGTTTGCCGGCAGTCTGCCTGCCGACATGTATCGGCAGCAGACAAGCGCCGAAGACGTCGGCCAGGCGGGCAGCCTCGGCCAGCAACGCCTCAAGGCGCGGGGAAAAGGCGACCGCCACGGCGATGGTGGCGAAGGGATAGGGCGGACGCCCTTTGAGCTGACCGTTATCCATCACAATCCCCCGTAGGCCCTGTGTTTTCGGGCATCACTTCCTGTCGACAGGCCTGATCCGATTCAGCTGTCGAACGGCGCGAAGGGTGACCGGTGCTTGCGTCGATGTTCCTTCTCCCAGGCGGCCAGCCGCTGCCGGTACCCCGCCGACATCTCGAAAACCACGTGCCTGTCGCCAGGAATCTTGCGGGCCCACGCCCACCAGTTGTCCTTGACCCGGAACTGGGAGTACCCGGGATGCTGCATCACCAGCAGTTGGAAGATCAGCTCGATATGGGGCTGGTTGAGTTCATCCTCCCCCATCTCGAGGAGAAAGATCCCGTCCGATTTTTTCTTTCCTTTTGCCAGCTTGCTGGCATACGTCCACTGCAGGTCGTCGAAGACAATCCAGCCGCCCGGTTTGAGCAGCTTGTCCACCAGGAAAAAGGTCAGGCCGTCGATGGTCCAGTTCTTGGCCCCGTCGATAAAACAGAAATCGTAGAGCGGCTCGCAGGCGAAATCGCGGGTCTGCGCCTCGATCTGCTTTTTCAGGAACCAGGTGTAGCTGGTCGCCTCTCGCTCGACCTGGACCAGATGGCCAAGCCCGGTCCGCGCCAGCAGCTCCTCGATGGACGGCTGCTGCCATTCGCGGGCCGGCAGCAGGTCGACGCAGGTCAGCCGTCCCCCGCCGGCTTCCGCCAGCGCCGCGGCGATGTAACAACTCGAGGCCCCGTGCGCAAAGCCAAGTTCCAGGCAATTCTGCGGTTCCTCGCGGAGTACGAATTCATAGATGTCCCTGGCCATTTCCGGGAGGATATAGGGTACGCCCTCGACGTGGCGCTGAATCGTTGCAAAGTCCATGACTGCCCGTGCCCTTGAGGAAATCCGGCCGGAGGGTTTTCCCCCGGCCGCTGTTTCCAGCCTATCCTATTTGCCCGCCAGCGACAATACCGTTGATGCCGCCCGGCTCACTTGCCTGCCCGCCGGTCAGTGGGCCGGCGCCGCTTTCTCCAGCATATCGGCCATTTCCACCAGCCGGACGAATTCGGCCCGCCACCCATCCCAGTCTTCCCCCCTGGCACCCCGGGCCAGGGCGATGATCTGCTCACAGGAGTAGCCGTTGAGATGCGGCGAAGCGCCAAGCCGCATGCCGAAGGCCGCCACCGCCGCGGCGAAGCGGAAGTCGTCGCTTACGGCCTGGATCTTGCCATCGCCTGCAGCCAGGCTGCGCTCGATCTTCTCCGAGACCTTCTGCTGCAGCGGCTTGTAGCGGACCTTGACCGTCAGCAGTTCGTCGCTCTTTTCCAGTTGCTTCTCCGCCTGCCGGTATTTCAGCGGGTCAACCGTCACCGGCGCCGCCACCCCCGCCGGGACCACCTCGTAGAGGGCGGTCACCCGGTGGCCGACGCCGATCTCGCCGGCGTCCTTGCTGTCGTCGTTGAACTCCTCGTCCGCCATCGCCCGGTTCTCGTAGCCGATCAGCCGGTACGCGGAGACCTCGGCCGGGTTGAATTCGACCTGGATCTTGACGTCGCTGGCCAGCGCGAACATCGTCCCGCTCATCTCCTTGACCAGGACCTTCTTGGCCTCGAGCAGCGAATCGATGTAGGCGTAGTTGCCGTTGCCGCGATCGGCGAGGATCTCCATGGTGTCGTCGTGGTAGTTGCCCTCGCCGAAACCGAGCAGAGTCAGGTAGACACCCGACTGCCGCTCCCGCTCGATCAGCTTCTCGAGGTCGCCGCGGCTGGTGACGCCGACGTTGAAATCGCCGTCGGAGGCCAGGATCACCCGGTTGTTGCCGCCGGGCATGAAGCTCTGCCGTGCCAGCTGGTAGGCGGTGAGAATGCCCTGGGAGGCGTGGGTTGATCCGCCCGACTCGAGAGTGTCGATTGCCGCCAGCAGGGTCTTCTTGTCGTCACCGGCAGTGGGCGGCAGCACCACCCGGTCGCTGCCGGCATAGGCGACGATCGCCACCCGGTCGCGGCCATCGAGCTGGTCGACCAGCAGGGCCATGGCCCGTTTCAAAAGCGGCAGCTTGTCGGGGTCGTTCATCGAGCCGGAGACGTCGATCAGAAAGACCAGGTTGGTCGGCGGCAGGTTTTTCTTGTCGATATCTTCAGCCTGCAGGCCGATGCGGACCAGCTGGTGCTGCGGCTGCCAGGGGCAGGGACCGCCCTCGAGGGTCAACGAGAACGGCCCCTTGTCCGGCTGCGGATAGTCGTAATCGAAGTAGTTGATCATCTCCTCGATGCGCACCGCGCCGGCCGGCGGCAGGCTCCCCTGCTGCAGAAAACGGCGGAGGTTGCTGTAGGAGGCGGTGTCGACATCGATCGAAAAAGTCGACAGCGAATCGTTGGCGGCGGCCACGAAGCCACTTTCCCGGGTGGGGTTGTAGGATTCGCTGTGCATCGGCGGCGGTGACGGATAGATCGCCTCGCTGACAACGCCCTGCGGCAATGCGCCGGCGGCCATCTTGCCGAGACGGGGCCCTGATTCGGCAGGTGCGGCCAGGTTCGGCTGGAGGTGCACTTCCCCCTTGTCGGCGGCGGCATCGGTGGCAGACGTCTGGTCGATCTGCAACTCCGGCCGCAGCTGCTCCTGCTGCGAGGTGCCCGGCGCGGC
>CAYYWK010000243.1:0-5319 GCA_964475345.1 uncultured Desulfobulbus sp. | reverse complement strand
TTCTGCACGTCGTGAACTCTGTATTGCTGCTCTTGTTGTTTCATAAAATGTCGGGACAAATTGTGCCAAGCGCTTTAATTGCAGCCTTTTTTGCCCTTCACCCTTTGCATGTCCAATCTGTCGCATGGATTGCCGAACGAAAGGATCTCCTCTCAGGGCTGTTTTTCTTATTGACGTTGTTTGCCTATAACAAATATGCATGCACCGGCAAGATTTCCTACTATCTTCTCACACTCCTGTGTTTTGTTCTGGGACTTATGTCAAAACCCATGGTTGTCACCTTGCCGTTCATTCTCCTTCTACTCGATTTCTGGCCCCTTCAAAGATTCTTCTCTATACGTCCTCCCCTTATCAGTGACGATTCTGTTTCACTTATCCCGACTCGCTCAACTACATTTCTTATTCTTGAAAAGTCACCATTCCTTTTCCTTTCGTTTCTCTCAGCATGGGTAACCATGTACGCTCAGGCATCCGGAGGAAGTGTCGCCTCGTTGACAGAACTGTCGTTTTTTGTTCGCCTTGAGAATGCGATTGTTTCCTATTTTGTGTATATCGTGAAAATGGTATGGCCTTTCAAGTACTCAATTATCTATCCGCATCCGTGGAAAACTCTTCAATTCTGGCTTATCATCCTCTCGTTTGCCACAATAGCAGCTTTGACAGTCAGTGCATTCATACTCAGAAGAAAAATGCCATATTTTCTGGTTGGATGGTTGTGGTTTCTCGGAATGCTGGTTCCTGTCATCGGCATTATTCAAGTTGGCATGCAGGCTATGGCAGACAGATATACCTACCTGCCTTTGATCGGACTCTTCATTTTCGTTTCTTGGGCTCTTTTCGACATTCCATTGCGCAATAAGAACAAAACTATATTTCTTTTCATCGTATGCATGCCCCTTTTAATTTTTCTTTCTCTTCGCAGCTGGCAAGAGCTTGGATATTGGGAGAACGGCATCAGACTCTTCACCAGGGCAATAGAAACGACTACGAACAATTTTATTGCCCATAACAATCTTGGTTACGAACTGGTTCAGAAATCGCGTTTTTCGGAAGCAAAGAAAGAATTTGAACGTTCATTGGAAATCGATCCAACCTTTTTCATAGCTCACCTCAATCTTGGCAGAAGCCTGATTGAAGAGAAAAATTATGAATTGGGAATTAAGCATTATATAAAAGCTATTGAGCTGAAACCTAATTACACGGAAGCGTATGTTAATCTCGGCAACATCTACCTTAAAATTGGCAAGAATCACGAAGCGGCAGGATATTACGTTCGCGCATTGCAACTTGACCCTACCCTGGCAGATATTTACAACAATCTGGGTGCAATTTTATCAAATGACGGAAAAGTAGAGGAGGCTATTAAAATGTTCCAGATGGCACTTGCCGTGAAACCTGATTTTCCGGAAGCAAAGTCAAATATTTTAAAATCCATGATTCTTCAGAAGGAGGTGAATAATGTGAAGAAAAATGATTGAATTTTCCAATCCCAATTCTCAAAGTATTATCATCTAATATTAACACGTACATTCTCCTGTGAAATATTGTAATTATAAACCATATCACTAGTGTCCCAACGTTCGCAGATTGCGACCGCACAACATTCTGTAATCTATATCAAAAACAGACAAAATGTCATTTAACGACTTGAAGATTTTTCCGGGAAAAGCTCAGCTCTCCTCAACAAGGCGAGGAGGATCGAACTATGTACACCGGAAAACTTGTTTTCTCTCAAGTCATGGAGCATCTTCCGCTCCACACGCTCCACCAATGCGTCGATCGTTACCGGGGCGACTTCAAAGTCCAGGAATACTTCTGTCTCGACCAGTATCTGTGCATGGCCTTCGCTCAGTTGACCTACCGCGAGAGCCTGCGAGATATCGAAGCATGTCTTCGTGCTCAGAAGAACAAGCTCTACCACATGGGCATTCGTTCTCCTGTTTCCCGCAACAACTTGGCCAACGCCAACAAGGTTCGCGATTGGCGCATCTACGCCGATCTTGCCCACGCCCTCATTCGGACCGCACGAAAGCTCTACGCGAGCGACAGCTTTGCCTTGGAGTTGGACAATACCGCTTATGCCTTGGATGCCACGACAATCGATCTTTGCCTGTCAATGTTCCCTTGGGCCTACTTCCGCCGAGCCAAAGGAGCGATCAAACTGCACACCTTGCTGGATCTTCGGGGCAATATCCCAACCTTCATTCACATCTCAGACGGCAAGCTCCACGAGGTCAACGCCCTGGATATTCTGCCCTTGGAGGCTGGCGCGTTTTACGTCATGGATCGAGGATATCTGGACTTTGCACGGTTGTACGCCATTTCCGAGCACAGCGCCTTTTTTGTCATCCGCGCCAAGTCCAACCTCAGATGCCGTCGAGTCTATTCACATCAGATAGACCGGAGTACCGGCCTGATCTGCGATCAGTCAGTCGTGCTCACCGGGTTCTATCAATGCAAGGATTACCCGGACAAGCTGCGGCGCGTCAAATATCACGATGCCGCGACAAACAAAACCTTTGTGTTTCTGACCAACAACTTTTCCCTGCCTGCTATGACCATCGCTGATTTGTATCGGAGTCGCTGGCAGGTCGAACTTTTCTTCAAATGGATAAAACAAAATCTTCGCATCAAGACGTTTTATGGGACTTCCGAGAATGCCGTTAAATCGCAAATCTGGATCGCCGTTTCGGTCTATCTGCTCGTTGCCATCATGAAGAAACGGCTCAAGATTGAAGCCAGTCTCTACACAATTCTACAGGTTTTAAGCGTGACCATATTTGAACGTCTGCCAATATTACAAGCACTTACGAATGTTGATTACATAGCCGAGCAAGCTGGCGACTCTAAGCAGCTGTTATTGTTCAGCTAAACGTTGGGACACTAGTGGCAGGTGTTTGCCTTTGTCTCCAGGAATATCTTTCCAGGGAGAAGTCATGGAATCCACGCATTTTCAGGACGCCTTCGCCCATGAGGCGTTCATCAACAGGGAATTGAGCTGGCTTTCCTTTGCCCGCAGGGTCCTCGAGATCGCGGAAGACGATTCCCAACCGCTGCTTGAGCGCATCAAGTTCGCCGGCATCATGGGGATGATCTTTGACGAGTTCGTCATGAAACGACTGGGTGGGCTGCATGACAAATTGAAAAAGCAGCCAGGCGTTATGGGGTACGACGGACTCAGGCCGTGCGAAGAACTGGAGCTCTGCCGCGATGAACTGCATCATCAGAAAGCCACCCTCAGCGACCTCTTTGAGAACGTCCTGTGTCCGGCTTTGGCCAGGGAAGGTATATTCTTCCTTCCGTACAGTTCTCTTGGCGCTGAAGACAAAAAAATTGTCGAGAAGTATTTTGAGGAATCCGTTCTGCCGATCCTCACTCCGCTCGCCGTTGACGCTGCTCACCCCTTTCCGTTCATCAGCAATCTCAGTCTCAATCTCGCGGTTGTCATCACCAAGGCCGATGGCCGCCAGCGCTTTGTCCGTTTGAAGGTGCCGGCCAACCGCAGAAGGTGGGTGTGCCTCCCTGACAACCACGGCTACGTTTGTTTGGAGGAAATCATTGCCAACAACCTCGATCTGCTTTTTCCCCGAGCCACATCCATTTCAACCTCCTGTTTCCGTGTTACCCGCGGGGCGAAGGACAATCCCTGGGATCGTGCCCGTTTCGACGACAAGATTGGCGAGGAACTCGTGCCCGGCAGTATAATCGGCATGGTGACGGCCGAACTGAATTACCGGAAATTCGCGGGGATTGTCAGTCTGGAAGTGGATGAGTCCTTCCCTGAGGGATTGCTCTCCTGGATGGTCGAGCAGCTGGCGATCGATATCGGCCAGGTCATGAAGATCCGCGGGATGCTTGGCTATGGGGATCTCCTTGAACTCAAGATCGATGGCCGCAACGATCTGCGTGATGCCCCGCATGTCCCTGTTCAGCACTACCGGTTGAAGAAGATCCATCCTCTGGACAGCGAAAGTTTTTTTGCTGAAATCAGAAAGGAGGACATCCTTATCCACCTGCCGTATCACGATTTCGACTCCTCCGTGCTCAGGCTCCTCCAGCATGCGGCCATAGACCCCAAGGTTCTCGCGATCAAGCTGACCATCTACCGGACATCCTCCCAGTCGCCGATCGTCAAGGCGCTGATGGAGGCATCCGCGCGCGGCAAGCAGGTTGCCGTACTCGTCGAGATTACCGCCAGATTCGACGAGGAGCCGAACATAGCCTGGGGCAAGAAACTGGAGCAGGGGGGAGCGCATGTCGTCTATGGCGTGGAGCGCCTGAAAACACATGTCAAACTGGCGATGGTGGTCCGTGAAGAAAGTGACGGCATTCGGCGTTACGTCCATATCGGTACGGGGAACTATCATACCGGGACGGCCCGTCTATATGGTGACCTCGGCATTCTCAGCTGCAACCGCGAACTCGGCGATGATGCAGGCCGCCTATTCAACGAATTGACCGGTGCCATCCCGGCACAGGAATATACCCTGCTTTTCGTCGCTCCCCATAACATGCGAGAACGTTTCACTTCACTCATCCGCCGCGAGGCTGAAAACGCGAAGGCCGGAAAACCTTCAGGCATCAGGGCCAAACTGAACCAACTCCAAGACCGCGATATTATCAGGGAGCTCTACCTGGCAAGCCAGGCCGGGGTACCGATCTCGTTGAATGTGCGTGGGCTCTGCAGCCTGCGTGCCGGCGTTCCGGGTCTTTCCGAAACGATCCGGGTTTTCAGTATTCTCGGACGCTTTCTTGAGCACAGTCGGATATACCGAGTCGAAAACGATGGCGATCCGCTGTATTTCATCGGTTCTGCCGACTGGATGAAACGGAATCTCGATCGGCGGATGGAGAGTATAGTCCCTGTTCTCAGCTCTGGAATCAAGGCTGAACTGGAAGGCATCCTCTCCGTTTATGAACGGGACAACACGTTCTCCTGGGACATGCAGGCGAATGGCCGGTATGTACGCAAGACCCCGAAGGCTGGGGAAGAGGCTTTGGCTGCTCAGGACTATTTTGCAGTATACACACGATAAATATCCGGGTTTCGGTCTTCAGGGAGTCTCCGGTACCCCGCAGTCGAAGCGGAAGCATCGTGAGGACAGACGGCCACGATGGAGTACCGGAGGATCATGAAGGATGGCGAGTGTTGGCGACACAAGGTGATTTTCTGTTAGGTTGCGGTCTGCTTTTGATGGCAGTTGCCGCGGCCCTTTGTCAGTTTGTGATGGTCGGACTGATCGGCCTCGCAATTTTTCCGGCAGCCATAGCTTTGCTCTTAGCAGCTGGCCTGAAAGCCAGGGTTCCGGGCCTGCGTCC
>CAYYWK010000242.1:0-5320 GCA_964475345.1 uncultured Desulfobulbus sp. | reverse complement strand
GACTCGTAAGGGGGATAGGCAAGAGCCTGAGACATCCGCCGCACCTGGTCGATCCTGATTGCCCCCTTTTCCGGGCTGACAATCATCAAATCAGGGTGATTGCCGGAGCGGAATTTCCGGCAAGATGGGCAATCCCCGCATGCCTGTCCCCCTGTTCGATTGCGGCAATTGATCACAGCCGCCACAGCCATGGCAAAGTGCCGTTTGCCGACACCCTCCGGCCCTTTGAACAGGAAAGCGTGCGCGATTCTTCCAGACCCGAGGGCACGCTGGATCATCTTTTTTGCCCTCTTCTGGCCCTTCAGCTGACTGAAACAGGCAGTCCCCCCCATATCGGTCATTGACTCTTCCTTCAAGAGAATAGCGACTGCTGGCGGCCAGGCGAAACGATATCCTCCGTTTGAGTCTTTTCATCAAGACCATTCAAATAAAGAAACCGTTCAAGAGATCGCTGGTACTCTGTCCATTGCATCTGTCCGCCCTGCAATCTGCGGCGGAGTACCTCAAGCAGGTTCATTTTGGCATCGATATCGTCGATGAAACTGAGAAGCAACGCCTCCACCGTCATCGGCACAACCGGCGATCCAAATTCCTGGCGGCCATGATGACTGAGGATCAGATGCTGAACCTGCTGGAGCAGATCGGCAGGAAAGTCGGGTATCTTTGCGGCCGCCGCAGCGACCATCTCGCTGCCGATGACGAGGTGACCTTTCAATCGGCCGCCATCCGTATACTCCACAAGGCCTACTTCCATGGAAAGCTCTTCGACCTTGCCAATATCGTGCAGCAGAACGCCGGCAATGAGCAGTGAACGGTTGACTCCCGGATAATGGACGGCGAGCGCATCAGCCACCCGGGCCATCGACAGGCAATGCTCGAGCAGCCCGCCAACGTAGGCATGATGGATTCCTTTCGCCGCAGGAGCAACGAGAAATTTCTCAAGAACCCGTCCCGTCTTGAAAAATTGACCAAGCAGCTTGCGCAGGAACGGGTCCTTCACCGACTGCACCAGACGCTGCAGGTCTTCGGCCATCTCCTGGGTATCCTTGGTCGTCGATACAACAAAATCCTGCACATTCACCTGGTCACGAACGACGGCATGAACAGCCTCAACCTTCAGCTGCGGCTTCTCCCGAAATGACTGAATCGTCCCTCTGAGCTGGATGAACTCACCTGGCACGCAGACCTTCTGGGCTGTCTCGACATTGTCCCAGACTGGTCCGCTCAATTCACCGCTGCGGTCCATTACCGTCAGGACAAGGTAGGTCTTTCCGGCCTTCGTTTCAGACAGCCTTACCGATTTGACCAGGAAGACATCGTCGAAACGGTCACCCTCATTCAGCTGCTCGACAAACGTCTGTTTTGCCATCCCTGCCTCGCCGCCGTCAATACCGGTCACACATTGAAACGGAAATACATGCAGTCGCCGTCGGCGACCACGTATTCCTTGCCTTCGACCCGCATCAGCCCCCTCTCCTTGGCCTTCGCCTCGCCCTGACAGGCCACGTAATCGCTGAAGGCGATGACCTCGGCCCTGATAAACCCATGCTCGAAGTCGGAATGGATCTTGCCTGCGGCCGCTGGTGCCTTGGTTCCAACCGGAATAGTCCAGGCGCGGGTTTCCTTCTCGCCAACAGTAAAAAACGTTTGCAGCCCAAGCAGGGCATAACCGGCCTTGATCAGCCGATTCAAACCCGGCTCCTCCATCTGCATCTCCTGCAGAAATTCCCGCTGTTCTTCCGTATCCAGCTGGCTCAGTTCCTGCTCGATGCTTCCTGCGATAGTCACCACGCTGTCGCCGTCGTTACGAGCGGCAGCCTCGAGCCGTCGAACATGGTCATTACCGCTCTGAATGTCCTCCTCGCTGACATTTGCAACGTAGAGCACCGGCTTCGCCGTCAGCAAGCACAGCTCGCTCACCAGTCCCTCCTCAAGCTCATTCTCCGGCGATAGCTTGCGGGCCGGCTGGCCGGCATCGAGAAATGCCAGCAGCCTTTCAAGGAAGGCTGCCTGTTCCCTGAACACCTTCTCTCCCGACTTGGCCTGGCTCTGGCTCTTGCGCAACCGTTTCTCGACCGTCTCAATATCGGCCATGATCAGTTCCATGGTGATGATTTCACGATCACGATCTGGATCGACGGAGCCATCAACATGGACAACATTCTCATCCTCGAAACACCGTATGACGTGGACGATGGCATCAACCTGACGGATGTGGCCAAGAAACTGATTTCCGAGCCCTTCTCCTTTGCTGGCTCCCTTTACGAGGCCAGCAATATCAACGAATTCCATCTGCGTGTGGACCTTTTTCCGAGTCCTGACCAGATCAGCGAGAACATCAAGACGTGGGTCGGGCACCGGTACGATGCCGACATTGGGTTCAATAGTGCAGAACGGATAATTTTCAGCAGCTATGCCAGCTGCAGTCAGCGCATTGAATATCGTCGATTTCCCCACATTCGGAAGACCGACTATGCCACAGCGAAATCCCATAAAACGACACCCTCCAATAACCTGAATCGACAGTGCTAGCATGCGCTGTCAAGCGATATCCTGATGACCGGCCGGCACTCTGCTGCATGCTGACGAGTCCACCAGCATGCCCACTTAATTTTTTAACAGCCACAGCTTTTACAGAATTTTTTATCAAAACCGTTTAATATACCTGGCCTGCCTGGAAATAGCCCATGTTTTCAAATCTGCAACAGAGTCCAACCATCATGACATCAACACTTTTCACGAACTGCACAATATTTCCCGGCGCCTACTCCGCCATCATCCCTGACGCTTTCCTGCTGACCTCCGAAGACAGAATCGCTGCCATCGGACCCATGTCGGAGCTTGCCCCTTTCAGCGGCACCCGGGTCATTGACGCAGCCGGTAAGCTGGTCATGCCCGGCCTGATCAATGGCCACAACCACAGTGCCATGACCCTGTTCCGGGGGATGGCTGACGATCTTGAGCTGACCGCCTGGCTCCACGAGCATATCTTCCCGGCCGAGGCCAGGCTGATCAACCCCGAAATGGTGTACTCCTGCACCAAACTCGCCGCCGCCGAGATGCTTCTGTCGGGCACGACCTGTGTTGCCGACGCCTATTTCTTTTCCTCGATGAGCGCCCAGGCCCTGAGCGATTGCGGCATGCGGGCAGTGATCGGACACGGTATCGTCGATTTTCCCGTGCCAAGCGTCCCCGATCCGGCCAAAAACATCGCAACCGTTTCCGCCTTCATCGATGAATGGCAAGGCCGCAACCCTCTGATAACTCCGGCGGTCTTCGCCCACTCCCCGTACACCTGCTCTCCCGCAACCCTGAAAAGGGCCCGGGACCTCGCTGCGGCGTCCGGTGTCCGTTTTTTCCTTCACATAGCCGAGACCCGCAACGAAATCGCGATGATCATCGAACCTCACGGCACCAGTCCCATCCGCCACCTCGCCGCGCTCGGCGGGCTAGACCACAACACCGTCTGCGTGCATGGGGTGTGGCTTGATGATGAAGACCTCAACGTGCTTGCCAGCAGCGGCGCCTCTCTTGTCACCTGCCCGCAGAGCAACCTCAAGCTTGCCTCGGGAATTGCCAGAATCGGCGACATGCTCAAGAGGGGCATCACAGTCGGTCTCGGCACCGATGGGTGCGCCAGCAATAACAGCCTCGACATGTTTCGCGAAATGAATATGCTCGCAAAAATCCAGAAGGTGGCATGCCATGAGGCCACAGTTCTTCCCGCCCAGACCGCACTGCACTGTGCGACACTGGGCAATGCTGAACTGCTGAATCTGCCGAAAGTTGGAAAACTTGAAAAAGGTTGGCAGGCCGACATGATCATCCTCAATTTGAATCAACTTCACCTGACTCCTTTTTACAACCCCGATATTCTTGTTTACGCCAGCAGTGGTGCCGATGTCGATACAGTTATGATCGGAGGCCGACTGGTAATGGAAAATCGGCAAATACTGTCCTTCGATCTCGAGGACACCAAGGCCAGGATCATCAATTTGGCAGTCAATGCCTGATTCCACCCCTCAGTTACACATGCCGAAAAAAGGGGACCGACGCAAACTCAAGCAGTCCTTTCCTGCCAGTGGCTGGTTGTTGCTCCTGGCCATCATATTTGTCTTCCTCAGTTTCTCCTCCACATTGCTGTTCCGCTACATCCCCCCACCCATCACGCCACTGATGATGATCCGGGGCACTGAGAGCCTGGCAGATGGGAAGGTTTTTGCCTCCCGCGATCGCTGGGTGACACTGCAAGAAATTTCACCCTGGATGATACGGGCTGTTATCGCCGCCGAAGACCAGAAGTTTGTTCACCACCACGGCTTTGATTTCAGCGCCATGGCGCAGGCGTTCGCCCACAACAGCAAAGGAGGAAGAGTCAGGGGAGGGAGCACCATATCCCAGCAGACAGCCAAGAATATCTTCCTGTGGCCAGGCGGATCGTATCTGCGCAAAGGGGTTGAGGCGTATTTCACCGTGCTGCTGGAGATGCTCTGGAACAAGGGAAGGATTATGGAAACCTATCTCAACATAGCCGAGTTCGGCCCCGGCATCTATGGAGTGGAAAGCGCCGCTCATACATATTACAGGACATCAGCCAAGAAATTGACGGCTCGGCAGGCTGCCATGCTGGCTGCGGTCCTACCGGCACCACGACGATTCTCGCCGGCCAGACCCACTGCCTATCTCTTTCAGCGGCAACGCTGGATTCTGCAACAGATGCGCAACGCCGGCCCCGTCACACTGAACTGACATTGCGGTTGCCGGGTTCGAGCAGGCATCGCAGATTCTGACCTCAGCACCCTTCCCCTTTCGAGACGGCGCTGCCTCGCCCCGACAGGCTCGGGTTGGTCATGAAGTAAGTCTGGGCGTTCACTCCGCACCCCTGGGGTTCCAACCGGCGATATCGACCATCCGACGCCAGTTCCCAGCTCTGCATCGTATCCTCGAGGCAATGCACCATGATTTCATCGAGAACCTGCATATGTACAGTAGGATTTTCAATAGGCACCAACAACTCAACCCGGCCTTCCATATTGCGCCCCATCCAGTCTGCAGAACTGATGAAGACCTTGGCCGCAGGAGATGGCAGAGGGTTGCCGGCGCCAAAGACACATATGCGCGAATGCTCGAGAAAGCGGCCAATGATGCTCCTTACTCTGATATTTTCGGACAGTCCCGGAACTCCGGGCCTGAGCGCAGATATACCACGGACGATTGCCACGACCTGCACTCCAGCCTGGGAAGCCCTGTACAGTTCGTCGATAAGGTCGCCGTCGGCCAGGGCGTTGACCTTTATCCAGATATGTGCCGGTCGCCCAGC
>CAYYWK010000241.1:0-5328 GCA_964475345.1 uncultured Desulfobulbus sp. | reverse complement strand
GACCCGTCGCTGGGCTTTGCCGCCAAACAGGTCCTCGGCGGTGCGACCTTTTCATTGGGCCTGATCCTTGTCATCGTTGCCGGTGCGGAGCTCTTCACCGGCAACAATCTGCTGGCGATGGCCTGGGCTGAAGGCAAGATCTCCACAAGCGAACTGCTGCGCAACTGGGTGATCGTCTGCTGCGGCAATTTTGTCGGAGCGGCCGGTCTGGCGGTACTGGTTTTTCTGTCGCGCCACCCGGAAATGAACAACGGTGCCATCGGCCAGGAATACCTGCGGATCGCCGCAGCCAAGGTTGCCCTGCCGTTCTGGGCGGCCTTCTTCAAGGGCATCCTCTGCAATGTCCTGGTGTGCATGGCGGTGTGGATGGCTTTTGCCGGCCGCAGCGTCGTCGACAAGGCGGTGGCCATCGTTTTCCCTATCTCCGCCTTTGTCGCGGCAGGGTTCGAGCACAGCATCGCCAACATGTTCATCATCCCGCTGGCCATGCTGCTGCAGGCCGGATACGGCGGCACGACGATCACCTGGGGCGGCTTTCTCGCCAACCTGTTCACGGTCATCCTCGGCAACATCCTCGGCGGCAGCGTCCTGGTGGGCCTGGTGTACCACCTTATATACCGGGCAGGACCCGGCAGCAGGGGAAAGGACGGCGCGGAGGCCGCGGTTCAGGGGAACAGGTAGCCGGGGAGGGGGCGGGCCGGCGGGGATGCCGATGTGCCGTAGACAAGGGTTTCCTGGCGGACAAGGATCCAGCCCTGCAGGCGCTAGCGCGCCGCTGTTCGCCTGCAGCCGTTATCTTTTGAGGGAAAAATGGATCTCCTCCGGAAAGGAGGCGACGGTGTCGTCATCTTCGGGGGGGAATTCCTCCAGGACCTGCTGATCCGGCCAGAATCCCTTCTTGGAGGCGACCAGGGAAAAGGTCCTGGGCTTGCCGAGTGTCTCCCGGACTGTCCAGGTGCAGGGCGTTGTGCCGATAACCTCGCCGTTGATGGTCACTGTCGCGCCGCCGGGATCCGAGGTGAGATGGACATCGTACTTCTGCAGTTCCTCAAGGACGAAATGGAGTTCCTCGGGGATGACATCGCCCGCCGACTGGTCGTAGTGCTGCTCCTTGAAGAACTTCTCGGCCGGTTTGTAGTTGTCCTTGAGCACCCGGAACGAGTAGATGCTGTAATCACCCGGTCGGGCGTCGATGGCGGCATCCGTCGGTGTTTCCCCGACCACCCTGTCGTTGTAGATGACCTGAGCGCCCGGGGGTTCGGAGGTGATATGCACCAGGTGCGGAGAGGTGCCGCAGCCGCCGAGAACGGCTGCGAAGGCCAGCCAGATGATGAGCAACGGCGATCTCGATAGGTTCATGGCGGATCCTTTGCGAGTTGACGTGTCCTGCCGGATGGGGCCGGCGGTGTTGTTCGGGCAATCCGGGCTACCGCTGCCGTGGCCTGGTGTCTGGGACGGGCGTTTCACCGGATCGTCTCCATCCTTACACAAGGGAGCGCGGTATGTCAAATGGCAGAGATACCTCTCCTGTCTGCATACTGCCTCTTATGCGTCTGAGGCGGTGCCGGGGGCGGGTGTGGCGCTGCCGGCACCGCTCCCATCGGGGAGCCATCTGAGCAGCACGCGGTGGATCTCGCCGAGGTCGAAGGGTTTGACCAGGCAATCCTCCATGCCAGCCGCGTAGCATTGCCGAAGATCCTCCGGCAGGGCGTTGGCGGTGATGGCGATGACCGGCAGCTGCGCCCAGAGCGGTTCTTCACGGATGCGGCGTGTCACTTCGTACCCGTTCATCCCCGGCATCTGAATATCCATCAGCACCAGGTCGAAGCGATGCCGCTGCAGAAGATCCAGGGCCTCGGCGCCGCTGCCGGCCGGGGTCATCCGCATCTCCAGATTCTCAAGGATGCAGCCGAGGACCACCTGGTTGGCCGGGATGTCGTCGACCACCAGCACTTCAGAGCCCCGGCGGCGACGAAGCTGTTCATCCACATCCGTTGTGTGGTCGCTGTGCTGCCGGTCCGGCCGGGTCTCCGTCTCGTCCGCTGCGAAGGGCAGCCTGATGCAGAAACTGCTGCCCTGGCCGGCAGAGCTGGTAACGGCGATCGATCCCCCCATCAGTTCGGCAAGCTGCCTGCTGATTGCAAGGCCCAGTCCCGAACCCCCGTACCTGCGGGTGCTCGAATCGTCGACCTGGTGAAAGCGGTTGAAGATCTGGTCGAGCTGGTCTCCGGGGATGCCGATGCCGGTATCCGAAACCGTGCATTCAGCGATGACGCCGCCGGAGTCCTGGACAGTTTCATGGAACTGCACGGTGACGGAACCGTGGTCGGTGAACTTGATGGCGTTGCCGATGATGTTGGCGAGGACCTGGCGGACCCGGAGGGGATCGCCCCTGTATCTGCCGCGGCGTTTTTCCGGATGCGCCAGTGTGAAGGTTATCCCTTTTGCCCGGGCGAGCGCGCCGAGTTCGGCGTGCAGATCGCCGAGGACCTCCATGATGTCGAAGGGAACTGTCTCGATCTTCACCCGTCCCGATTCGATGCGGGAAAAGTCGAGGATGTCGTTGATCAGACCAAGCAGCTGGGTTCCGGATTGATGGATGATCCTGACCAGTTCCCCGGTCTTGTCGGGCAGGCCCTGCTGCAGGACGGTGCTGCTGAGGTTGATGATGGCATTCATCGGGGTGCGGATCTCGTGGCTGATATTGGCGATGAAGGCCGATTTCGCCCTGTTTGCCTTCTGTTCCATGTCCCGCGAGATTTCCAGTTCGGCGGTGCGCTCGGCGACCTTGACTTCCAGATTGTTGCGCAGCTTTTCCAGGCCGACACGCAGTGAAATCGCTGTAACCAGGGTGTCATGCAGGTTTTTGCCGGATTTCAGCATCATGAACATGTAGAAGGCGAGAGCGAGGCCGGTCAGCAGGTCCTTGCCGCCGAGGACAAGGAGGAATGGCACGGCAATCAGGCCGGGGGTGAGGACGTAGATGGCCATGGCCTGCCTGCTGGCGGCCAGGGAAGGAATCGAGGCCCCCAGCAGGGAGACGAACAGCAGGATGGCATAGACGCGGTACTCGAATTCCGGCAGACCCAGCCCGGCGGTGATGATCACCATCCAGCAGAGGGAGAGCAGGAAAGTGCCGAGGAGGTAGCGGTTGCGGAAGCGGTGGATGTCGGCCTCCTCCAGCGGACGGGCAAGGAAGCGGGCGATGAGCGAAAGCCGGTAGAGGACGATGGCCAGGAATGAGGCTGTCCAGCAGTAGAGGAAAGCGTGGGGGATCTTCGGCCAGAAGATCAGGAGAATCAGCAAGGCGGCGATACTGACGGCAATGTTGCTCCTGATCCCGTTGCCGAAGAGAATCCTGGTGAGTTCGATGGCCACCGCTTCCCTGTCGACTCGCTCGCTCATGTTCGTCTCTGCGTGGTGCAGGTTGTCAGGGGTAAGGGGATGTGAGTATCTGTCCGGTCAGCGGCGGTGATGGCGGCAGCGGCATCCAGCTGCAGTTGTCGTCAAGTCTACCATAAACGCGGCGGGATGTGAAATCCGCCGCGATCGAGGAAATGATCCCCCCGGGAAGGCGGAATGACTGGCGCCGGGCCTGTTCTCACAGATGCTGCCAGGGGAATATCTGTGCAAGCGACTGCTCGGCGGGGGCAGGTGCTGAGAGGGTGTCCGTTGTGGACGAACCGGCGCTATGCGAGGAGAGCGCATAGCACCCGCTCAATTTCACTGATGTTGTATGGCTTGGCAATGGCGCCTCTGAAACCGTATTCCCGGCAGTTGGAGATGATCGGGTCATTGGAGTACCCGCTTGAGGCGATCAGGCAGGCACCGGGATAGCGCGTGAGGATCTGTTCGGCGGTCTGCCTGCCTCCCATGCCGCCGGGAATGGTCAGATCCATGATGGCTGCCTGGAACGGGGTTCCGTTCTGTTCGGCCGCGGCGTACAGCTCGACGGCCTGTTCCCCGCTGGCGCAGGTGGTGACCTGGTAGCCGAGGTGGTTGAGGATGCCCGTCGCGAGATGCCTGATGATCTCCTCGTCATCCATGACCAGGATGGATCCCCCGGACTTCACTGCCGGTGCCTGGCCTGCCGTGCGGCTGTGCTCGGTGGCGTAAGGCATGTCGAGCGACGGCAGGTGGATGGTGAATACCGTTCCCGTGTTGACGGTGGAGCTTACCCCGATATGGCCGCCGTGCCTGTTGATGATCGAGTAGCTCGAAGCCAGTCCCAGCCCGTTGCCGGTCGATTTGGTGGTAAAGTAGGGGTCGAAGATCTTTTTGAGATTGTCTCCGGAAATGCCGCAGCCCTGATCGGCGAAAGTCATGCGGATATACGGTCCGGCGCAGAGCGACAAGTCGTTTTCCGCAGGGAGATGGTCGTTGCGGGCGGCAACGGTCAACATCCCGCCTCCCGGCATCGCCTGGGTGGCGTTGATGATGATGTTGTGGAAGACCTGGCTCATCTGGCCCTCGTCGACTTCGAAGGCGTGGATTTCCTTGGGGATGTCTATGCTGCTCTTGACGTTGGAGCCATGGAGGGCGAGCGAGACGGACTCATGCACCAGGTGCAGCGGTGACACAACCTTCTTGTTCGGTTCCCCGCCCCGAGAAAAGGTCAGAAGCTGGTGTGCCAGCTCCCCGGCCCGCTTGGTGGCCTTCTCGGCGTCGGTCAGGGGTTTGTATGTGCTGTGTCCGGCGTCGACGAAGACCTTGGCAAACGAGATGTTGCCCATGATCCCTGTGAGGATGTTGTTGAAATCATGCGCGATGCCGCCGGCGAGAATGCCCAGCGACTCGAGCTTGTCCATCTTCAGCTGCTCCTTCTCGTGCCGTTTGCGCTCGGTGATGTCCCGGGTGTACGAGACGATGTGCGGCACGCCCTTGAGGTCGATGGTCCTGGCTGAAACCAGCCCGGTGATGCTGCGGCCGTCCTTTCTGCGGAACTGCGCCTCGATATTTTCGCACTGCCCGTCGGCAAGGGGCCCGTCGATCAGGTCCTGCCGGAATCCGGGGTCGTTCCATATCCCGAGGGTGAGCGCGGTTCTGCCCACCGCCTCTTCTCGCGCATAGCCAAAGGTCCTGGTAAACCCCTGGTTGACTTCGACATACACCCCATCATCGAGTCGGGTGATGGCCACCGCGTCCGGGCAGAAATCGAAGGTCAGACGGAACTTGTCCTCGCTTTCCCGCAAGAGCTGATCGGCGAATTTCTGATCGGTGATGTCGCGCACACTGGCGATAAGCCCGCCGATTGCCGGATCGTGGAGGAAACTCTGCGCGTTTGCCTCGAAGTAGACCCAGCCCCGGCTTTTATGAATATGCCGGTAC
>CAYYWK010000240.1:2109-5351 GCA_964475345.1 uncultured Desulfobulbus sp. | reverse complement strand
GCGGCGGGCCGGATTCATCCGCAAACTCCCTGCCGGAGTCTACACCTACCTGCCCTATGGTCTTGCCGCCCTGCGCCGGGTCGAGCAGATCGTTCGCGAGGAGATGAACCGAGCCGGCGCTCAGGAAGTGCTGATGCCGATGGTCCAGCCGGCAGACCTTTGGAAGGAGACCGGCCGGTATGAGAAGTACGGCCCGGAGCTGCTCCGTTTCATTGACAGGCACGAGCGGGAGTCCTGCCTGGGGCCGACCCATGAGGAGGTCATCACCGACATCGTCCGGCGTGAGCTGCATTCCTACCGCGATCTGCCGGTCAACCTGTACCAGATCCAGACCAAATTCCGCGACGAGATCAGGCCGAGATTCGGGTTGATGCGCGGCCGGGAATTCGTGATGAAGGACGCCTATTCCTTCGACGTCAGCGATGAACAGGCCGAGGTCAGCTATATGAAGATGTATGAGGCCTACAGGCGGATCTTTACCCGCTGCGGTCTCACCTTCCGTGCCGTACAGGCCGACTCGGGCGCCATTGGCGGCAATTTTTCCCATGAATTCATGGTGCTGGCCAAAACCGGCGAGGACACCATCGTCGTCTGTATGGCCTGTGAATATGCCGCCAACATGGAGAAAGCCGAGGTCAAGCTTGCCGCCTGCGAAAACGCCGCCGCCCTGCTCGAGCCGGAAAAGGTCGAAACCCCCGGCAAGCGCAAGGTCGAATCGGTATGCGAGCATCTCGGCATTGCAGCTTCGCAGCTGATCAAGACCATGGTCTACCTGGCAGACGGGAAACCTGTCGCCGTCCTGGTGCGCGGGGATCGGGAGGTGCAGGAAGTCAAGTTGAAGAACCTGCTGAAAGTCGCCGATGTCGAACTGGCCGACGACAAACAGGCCTTTGATGCGACAGGGGTGCCGACCGGCTATATCGGCCCTGTCGGGCTCGCCATCAGTGTGGTCGCCGACCAGGAAATCGCGTTGATGCGCAATGCCGTTGCCGGGGCCAACGAAAAGAACTTCCACTTCATAAACGTCAACCCCGGCCGGGATTTTCAGGTTGAATCCTACGCCGACCTGCGCCAGATCACCACCGATGATCCCTGTCCGCTCTGCGGCGGTCGTCTCGAACTGACTGAAGGTATCGAGGTTGGGCATATCTTCAAGCTGGGCACATCCTACTCCGAGAAGATGCAGGCGGTCTTCCAGGACAGCGACGGCGTTGAAAAGCCTTTTGTCATGGGCTGTTACGGCATCGGCGTAAGTCGGGTCGTTGCTGCCGCGATCGAGCAGAACCACGACGACAACGGCATCATCTTTCCAGTGCCGCTGGCGCCTTTCAAGGCCATCATCCTGGATCTTGATCCACGCGACAAGCAGATCGGTGCTGCTGCCAGGAAGCTGTATGCGGATCTGAACGAGGCCGGCATCGAGGTGCTGCTCGACGACCGCGACGAGCGTCCCGGCGCCAAGTTCAAGGACGCCGATCTCCTGGGAATTCCCTTCCGGGTAACGGTTGGGAAAAAATATCTGCAGAGTGGCAGTGTTGAACTCCGCAGTCGCAAAACCGGCGACGTCGAAGAACTGCCGCTAGACCGGCTGGTTGCCGTGTTGCATTCGGCGATAGCGGAAACGCTCACCGCATAGCTGCCAGGGTGTCTGCTGTCATGCCGGCTTCAATGCTCAATCCCCGGGGGCTGAAGGTCCTCACTGCCAATTATCTGCAGGATGTCGATCTCTCGCTGATCGATGAGGCCTGGAAGGTGGTGGTCCAGGTCCATGGCGGGAAGAGGCATTTTTCGGGTGAACCGTACCTGGTGCATGCCCTAGAGGT
Source organism: uncultured Desulfobulbus sp. (assembly GCA_964475345.1). Lineage (GTDB taxonomy): Bacteria > Desulfobacterota > Desulfobulbia > Desulfobulbales > Desulfocapsaceae > Desulfoprunum. The sequence goes on along the minus strand of CAYYWK010000240.1, from coordinate 3,528 downwards.
CGCATCGATGTTGGCATCGATGCATCTTGATCTTGACACGATCCTCGCCGGCCTGCTGCACGGGGTGCTGAAAGAAGGCATGACCGTGGCGGAACTGGAGGAAAAGTTCGGCCACGATGTCGCCGCACTGGTCAACGGCTCCACCCGTATCACCGAGGTTCAGTACGACAGCAAGCTGGCCAGCCAGGCGGAGAATGTCCGCAAGATGCTGATGGCCATTGCCGCCGATATCCGGGTTCTGCTGGTGAAACTGGTCGATCGGCTGCAGGACATGTTCCTGCTCGACCTCTCTGACCGGGAAACCCAGGTCGAGACGGCCCGGGAGACCATGGACCTTTACGCCCCGCTGGCAAGCCGTATCGGCATCGACTGGATGAAGCGGGAGCTTGAGGACCTGTCCTTCAAGTTCCTGCATCCGGAAGAGTATGCCGACCTCGCCGGGCGACTTGAGAATTCCCTCGATGAACGGCAGCAGTATGTCAACGAGGTGATCGACATCCTGCACCGGAAACTGAGTGAGAGCGGCATAGCGGCGAACCGGATCATTGGCAGGCCTAAGCATCTCTTCTCGATCTACAAGAAACTGGTGGTCCAGAACATCCCTTTGGAAAGGGTCTATGACAAGGTGGCGTTCCGTATCATTGTCGGTACGGTCTCCGAGTGCTATGAAGCCCTGGGAGTGATTCATGCCAACTGGGCGCCGATTCCCGGGAGGATCAAGGACTTCATTTCCTCACCCAAGGCCAACAACTACCAGTCGATGCACACGACGGTCGTCGGCCCGAGCGGCCATTTCATCGAAATCCAGATCCGCACCGAGGAGATGGACCGGGTGGCCCAGGAAGGGGTTGCCGCCCATTGGGCGTACAAGGAAGGGCAGAAGGTCAGTGCCAGCGATGCCCGGCTTTTCCGCGAACTGAAAAAGCTCGTCAAGTCGCTGCACGAGGTCGAGGATCCGCGGGAGTTTCTCGACAGTGTCAAGGGCGAGCTCTACGAGGCGGATATCTTTGCTCTCACCCCAGGCGGCGAGGTCAAGGAACTGCCGCTTGGCAGCTGTCCCATCGATTTCGCCTACGCTGTGCATACCGAGGTGGGAGATCACTGCGTCGGCGCCAAGGTCAACGGCCGGCTGGTTCCTCTCAAACATCAGCTCCAGACCGGTGACATTGTCGAGATAATCACCTCGCCGAACCAGCGGCCGCGCCGCGGCTGGCTGGATCTGGTCAAGACCAGCAGGGCGCGCGCCCGGATTCGTAACTGGCTGAGAAAAGAAGAGAAAGAAAAATCGCTCCGGCTTGGCCGGGAGATATGTGAGCGGGAGCTCCGCAACAACAACACAACACTCCGCAAAATCGTCAAAAGCGGCCACATCCGTTTGCTGTTGAAGACACTGCGCTGCAATTCCCTGGACGATATGCT
>CAYYWK010000240.1:0-2099 GCA_964475345.1 uncultured Desulfobulbus sp. | reverse complement strand
AAGGTCGGCAGCGGCGCGATCACCGTCGCCAGTCTGGTCAAGGCCCTGCAACCGCCGGAACTGCTCCATGAGAAGGAACGGACGGCGCCGGAACTGTCGCCGGAGCAGCTCGCCGCGCAGATGGTCAGCCAGCCGGCGGCGGAGAAGGAGCACGGCAAGCCAGGCATCAGTATCGATGGCATCGATGGCATGCTGGTGAAGATCAGCCAGTGCTGCAGCCCGCTGCCGGGTGACCCGATCGTCGGCTTCATCACCACCGGTCGCGGCGTGTCGGTGCACAAGGCCGATTGCCAGAACCTGCTCAGTACCGATCCGCTCCGCTGGATCAAGGTGTCCTGGTCGGGTATCGAGGACAAGCACTACAAGGTTGGCATCCACATCAGCGCTGAAAACAGAAGGGGAATCTTCGCCGAGGTCAGTTCCGCAATCAGCGCCGACAATGCCAATATCCTTGAAGTGTCCGCACATGTGACCCCTGCCGACACTGCCGACTTGACCATTTCTCTTGAAGTGGCCCATCTCGAGCATCTCCAGCAGTTGATGCAGCACCTCCGGCAGATGGAACATGTGATCTCTGTCAGGAGGCTGTAGAGGGGAAGTGGCGGTCTGTGACGTGTGCGGCAATGAGATTGCTCCGAACAGCCTGAGTTGTCCCTTTTGCGGCAGCAGACAGAGCCTCGGGGAGGATGGGGGAAGGATTGTCTTTCAACGCAAGACCGTCAACCTGAAGCACGGTGGCCCAAGTCTCGAGTCCGCTCTGCGGCGTCTGGCGGTGGAGATCGACATTGCCCGCAAGGAAAGAATCAGCATCCTCATATTGATCCATGGCTACGGGTCGGGTGGGAAAGGCGGGGTTATCCGTGAGGAATGCCGTAAGGTCCTCGACCAGCTGCGCAGTACCAGGGTGATTGGGGATTTCATCCCGGGCGATGGCGGTGCGAAATCGGGGCCGATGCGGTCGCTGTTCCGCCGTTTCCCGCTGTTGCAGCAGGACAGGGAATTGCTGCATCCCAATCCCGGTATCACCATCGTGATACTGTGAACAGCGGCAGGTTCCACCTGCTGCTGGCACTCCGTCCTGAGGGAGAGGGAGGCAAAGAGCAGATGTGATATTTAGGGAAATGCGGTATAAGAACTGAGTGTAGCAGTGCAGGAGCATGTCCCCGGTGCACCCGGACGGGAGAGCGCAGGAGATGATGTGACAACAGAGGTGCCGACATCGGCGCGAAATTGAGCATGTAGACAAAAGGAGCAGGAAATGAAAAGAATACTCGTGCTGGTGGCGGTCGGCCTGCTGTTGGGACCGATGGTTGCCGGAGCGGCTGATACAGCCAAGGAAGGATCGGGCAAGCTTACAAAATTCGAGGAGAAACTGAGTTACAGCATGGGCCTCGATGCCGGGGCATATTTCAAGGGCATGGGCAACGATATAGCAATCGACCTGCTGATCAAGGGTATCCAGGATGGCTATGCCGGAACGGAGAAAATGCTGACCGAGGAAGAAATAGCAGCCGTCCAGAAGGAATACGCCGAAAAGATGCAGGCGCGGCAGGCGGCGAAGATGAAGGAAATGCAGGAAAAAAATAAGAAAGCCGGCCTGGCTTACCTGGAAGAGAACAAGAAGAAGAAGGGTGTCGTGGTTACCAAGAGCGGCCTGCAGTACGAGGAGTTGAAGAAGGGCGATGGCCCCAAACCAAAGGCCACCGATACTGTCAAGGTTGACTACGTTGGCACCATGGTGGATGGCAAGGAGTTCGACAACTCCGTCAAGCGGGGAGAGCCGGCGATTTTTGCGGTGAACCAGGTTATCCCGGGTTGGAGCGAGGCCCTGCAGCTGATGAATGTCGGCTCGAAATTCAGGATCGCCATCCCGGCCGACCTGGCCTATGGGGACAATGGCGCGCCTCCGGTCATTGAGCCCGGGTCTGTCCTCGTTTTCGAGGTTGACCTGCATAGCATCGAACCAGAGGCGAAAAAATAAGCTCTTTTCGCTTTCTCAAAAAAAAATCAGGCCTGCAGGAGAGATATCCTGCAGGCCTTTTTTATTTCTGATTACCATCGAACTTCAGCCAGTTTCAGCAACCTTTGCGGAATCGGCT
>CAYYWK010000239.1:0-5386 GCA_964475345.1 uncultured Desulfobulbus sp. | reverse complement strand
GAGGGAGCGGTGACCGACCGCACCCGGGTGATCGCCATCAGCCATGTCCAGTTCTCCTCCGGCTATGCCGCCGATCTGGCGGCACTCGGCGAATTCTGCCGGCAGCGGGAGATCGACCTGGTGGTGGACTGCGCCCAGAGCCTGGGTTGCCTGCCGGTTCGCCCTGCGGACTGCAACATTGCCGCCCTTGCCGCCTCCGGCTGGAAATGGCTGCTCGGGCCATGGGCCTCGGGTCTCCTGTACACCAGCCCTGGTTTCCGCGACAAGCTGCAGCCGGTGCTGACAGGCCCTGGGATGATGCGGCAGCAGCTCGACTACCTCGACCATCGCTGGGACCCCCAGTCCGACGGCCGCCTGTTCGAATACTCGACCCTGGCCTGGGACCATGCCGCCGGTCTCAGCGCCGTGCTCGAGGACGTCTTCCTCCGCCATGACGCCGGGGCGATCCGCGACGAGGTCTTCCGGCTGCAGGATGTCTTCCTTGCCCACTGCGATCCAGGGCTGGTCAGGCCGCTGCTCTTCAACCGGATCAACCGTTCCGGCATCGTGGCGATGCTGGTTGCCGGCAGTCTGCCGGATATCGTCCGCAGCCTGGCAGCGCGCGGGGTGGTGATGACGGCCCCGGTCGGCTACCTCCGGCTCGCTCCCCATGTTTACCAGGATGACCGGCAGATGATCCGGGCGGCGGAGGCCGTCAACAGGGTCTGCGCCGAACACATGCCCAAAGGAGGGAAATGATGGCAAAGACAATCGTGATTACCGGGGCGACCTCGGGATTTGGCAGGGCCTGCGCCGAGATGTTCGGAAGTGCCGGCTGGCAGCTGGTGATCTGCGGCCGGCGGCGCGAGCGGCTGCTCGAGCTTGCGGATACCCTTGGCGATGTCCCGGTCCACAGCGCCTGTTTCGACGTTCGCAATCTCGCTGAGGTCGAGGCAATGGTTGCGGCGCTGCCTGAACGTTTCCGGGAGGTCGACGTCCTGCTCAACAACGCCGGCCTGGCGCTTGGCCTCAACCCGGCCCAGTCGGCCGAGCTGAGCGACTGGGAAACCATGGTCGACACCAACATCAAGGGCCTGCTCTACATGACCCGGCTGCTGCTGCCGAAAATGGTGGAACGCCGGCGCGGGCATATCATCAACCTCGGGTCGGTCGCCGGCACCTGGCCCTACCCCGGCGGCAACGCCTACGGTGCCAGCAAGGCCTTCGTCGGCCAGTTTTCCAACAACCTGCGCTGCGATCTCCACGGCACCGGCGTCCGGGTCACCAATATCGAGCCGGGACTTGCCGAAACCGAGTTTTCGGTTGTCCGCTTCGGCGGCGACAAGGCCAAGGCCAATGCGGTCTATGCCGGCACCGAGCCGCTGACCGCCGTCGATATCGCCGAGATCGTCTACTGGGCGGCCTGCCGTCCCCCCCATGTCAACATCAACCGGGTCGAGGTGATGCCGGTCTGCCAGAGCTGGAACATGTTCGCCGTCCACCGCAATAATGGTTGACGGTTTCTTTAACGGAAAAGGAGTGAAATGCAATGAAGCGATTCATCGGGGCAGCCATCTGCTGCCTGCTGTGTTGTGCCGCGCCGACCGGTTTTGCCGGTGGCAATCCCTGGGAGAGGACGTTGCCCTTTGCCGAGGCGACGATTCGTTATCAGCTGAGCGGCAGTCAGGAGGGAACGGAAGATAAATATTACCGCGACCATGGCCGACAGGCAGCGACCTACCATACGTCGACCACGACGATGATGGGGATGAAGGTAGCCAACGAGACCATCGTGATCGAGGATCCGGAATGGATATACACCTATGATATGAAGGAAAAGACCGGCACCAAGGCCGCCAACCCGATGAAGTTCATGGCCGAGGAGTATGGCAGGCTCAGCGAGGCCGAGAAGAAGCAGGTCGAGAAGAATGCCGAATCCCTGGGCACGAACATGATGCAGGGGATGAACGGCAAGGTCGAGCCGAAAGTGACAAAACTCCTCGGTTATGACTGCGATCGCACATCGATGATGGGAACGACGGTCTATCTGATCCATGATACCCCTGTCGCGCTGAAGACGGAGACCGACATGATGGGCATGAAGATGCTCAGTGTCGCCACCTCGGTGGAAGAAGGGAAGGCCGATGCCGCGCGTTTTACGCATCCGGCCGGGATTGAGGCGGTTCATGATCTTCAGGCCGACGATATGGCGAAGGCGATGGCGGCACAGACCATGGCCATGCTGAAGAACCCGGATGGGATGAAGGGGATGCCAATGCCCGCTACCGGCACCGGCCAGCAGGGGAGCGGGGCAGATCAGGAAGACCGGCAGGCGGCGGAACAGGCCGGGCAGCTGATGAAGAATATTCTCGGCAATTGAGGGTGGAACGTTGCCTTCCCGGCCAGGCTGCGGCTCGAAAAAATCATTGACACCCCATCCCTGGCTGGATATATTGCCGGCCTACTGATAATTCAGCGCCATCCATGCCGGAAACGCTGTTATCACTTGATCCTCGGTAGCTCAGTCGGTAGAGCAGGTGGCTGTTAACCACCCTGTCGGCGGTTCGAATCCGTCCCGGGGAGCCAGTCGTCCGGAAGGCCGTTTCCCAGTCGGGGAACGGCCTTTTTTCTTTCCCGAGGCCTCAGGTGATCTGGCAGCAGCTCATCATTGCCGCGGTACACCGATTCAACCGGCCGCGCCGGTGCAGCTCCCGAGTTTTCTTGACTTTCATGCCGGTCTCCATGCAATATGGGCAGAAGGCCGCCTGCAGTGATCGCCCCTGGCTCTCGGGCCGGTGAAGATTGCGGAGGCCAGTCCCCCGCTCCGGCAGTTCTGAATGCACGCTCCGGAATGCAGGCGGACAGATGAGAAAAGGGAACGATTTTCCACTGGCGTCATTCAATCTGTCAGGATCGCACAGAAACCCATGAGATACCGACTCGCCGCCTGTCTCTGCCTGCTGCTCCTTGCCATCATCTGCCGCCCGGGCTGGTCGCAGAAGGCTGCCATCCCGGCAGTTTCCCAGGAGCAGAAAAAAACAGGCCAGGAGGATGCCACGCAGCAAGGGGAGACACGCACCGTCGTCGATCTCTTCACCTGGGCGGGGCTCCAGCGGCAGGAGTTCATCGATCTTGAGACGGAGCTCGACGGCCTGCAGGACCCTGGCGGGCTTGCCGGGCAGCTGCCGGCGCTGGTGGAGGCGATCGATCTCCTGGAACGGGAGATCGCTGAATTTGCCTCTTCTCCCGACCGCAATCGCCTCCAGCCCGACGTCTTCAGCACCCGGATCAGCAGGTCGAGATTGCAGCTGCTCAAGCTCAAGGCCCCGGTCGCCGAGATGATCACGCGTCTCTCCCGCCTCCACGGGGAGTGGAGCGGCAAGAAAGAGACCCTGGCCGATTTCCACCGTCAGACGGATCTGCCCATGGCCTTCGTCGTTGAGGAGAAGAAGGAGCTTGCGGGAGTCATCGATAGCGCCGTCGTGCTGATCGAGAAGCGGCTGAACCCGGCCCTGGCGACCGGCAAGGAGATCGCCGGCCTGCAGGTGCGGATCAGCGCCATAGAGAACCGGGTGGATCGGATAAAAGCCGAGATCCGCAGGGAAAGCGCGCAGCAGACCTCGCCATCGATGCTCTCGCCTGAGTTCTACAGCCGGCTGAATGCCGCCCTGCTGCGTGACAGCTTTGACCGCCTGCGCGGTTTTCTCGCTGAGCAGCGGGAAAACCTGCAGGGGCACTTTGTCTTGCTGCTGTTCGGCGTCGTCGGCTTTGTTCTGCTCTGGCTGGCCGTCCGCTCTTCGAAAACCAGCACCTCGCCGGCCTCCTACTGGTATCCGTTCGCCCGCTGTCCGCTGGCTGCCACCACCTTTATCGTCTCGGTCAGCTCGGCACTGCTGTCCATCCTGATCACCGAGTTCGATCTGCCGCAGCAGTGGCAGCAACTGCTGCACATACTCAACGTGGTGTCGGTCGCCTTCCTGTTGAAACACGCCATCAGCGACAGCTGGTTCAGACGCGGTCTGCGGCGACTCGCCTTCTTCCTCGCCACCACCCTGCTACTGGTGGCCATCGGCCTGCCGGAGATGCTGATTTTCATTTTTGTCTTCTACTCCTCGCTGGTGGCGGTGCTGATGTACGGGTACGGATTGTTCAGAAAGGCTTCGCCGGCAAGTCTCTGGGTGCTGTGGACGCGGCGGCTATGGGGGCTGCCGCCGCTGTTCATCCTGCTTTCCGGAATCAGCGGATATGATCAGTTCGCGGTCTTCCTGTTTTCCACCGGTCTTTCCACGGTTGTGGTCTTCCTGACCATCTGGATGCTGTACCATCTCCTCCTAGGGGTGATGGAACTGCTGTGCACAGGACTCCCCTTTCCGCTCGTGCGCGAAAGCAAAGCCGCGATCATCGGCAGCCTCCGGCCTCTGATCTTCATGCTCCACCTGCTGCTGGCGGTGAGTGTGACCGGGGTTTTGTGGGGCAATCACAAGACGGTGGGCAAGGCCCTGGCCGCTATGGCGGATGTTGGCTTCACCGTCGGCGATATCCGGATCTCCCCCGGCTTCATCATCACCGTCGCCGTCGTTTTCTATATGGCGTTGCTGGTTTCGAAGGCCGTTCAGGCCATCCTGCTCCGCGAGGTCCTGCCACGCTACGGTGCGGACAAGGGGGTGCAGCTCTCCATCTCGCGCCTGGTCCATTACGCGGTACTGACCTGCGGTTTTTTTGTTATGCTGCGGGTGCTGGGCTTCAAGCCCGAGCAGATCACGATTCTCGGCGGCGCATTCGGTGTCGGCATCGCCTTCGGCCTGCAGGCGATCATCACCAATTTCGCCAGCGGCCTGATCCTGCTGTTCGAACGGCCGATCAAGGTCGGCGACACCCTGCAGCTTGGCACGGAATTCGGCGAGGTCAGGAAAATGGGCCTGCGGGCGACGGTGATCAGGACCTTTGACAATGCCGAGATCGTCGTCCCCAACTCCGACCTGATAACCGGCCAGGTCACCAACTGGACGCTTGCCAGCCGCAAGGTCCGGGTCAGGGTGCCGATCGGCGTTGCCTATGGGACGGAGGTGGCCAGGGTTCTGGAAATCCTCCGGGGGATCGCCGCGGCCAACCCGATGGTCCTGAGCGATCCGAAGCCTGTCGCCTTCTTCCTGGCCTTTGGGCCGAGCTCCCTGGATTTCGAACTGCGGGTGTGGATCCCCGATTTTCTCGAGAAGACCCAGGTGCTGAGCGACCTCAACCAGGATATCGAGGCCGAGCTCAGCGCCCACGGCATCGAGATCCCCTTCCCGCAGACCGATCTCCATATCCGCTCGCTCCACCCGCAGGTGGCGGAGGGGATCCAGGGCGGGGTGCGGCAGAGGCGTGAAGAGGTGGAAACGTCCCGGGAACCTGCCGCGGTGGCCTG
>CAYYWK010000238.1:0-5388 GCA_964475345.1 uncultured Desulfobulbus sp. | reverse complement strand
CAGCTTGCCGCCCTTGAACTTCTTCAGGGCATTGCCCAGTTCCTGTCAGTCGTTGAAGCGGTAGTAGCCGTGGATATCCTGCCCCCAGCCCTCCTTCAGCCCCTCGACCTCCTCCGGCCGGATGTCGCAGCCGGTGGACATGATCAGGATGTCGTATTTGAAGATGCCTTCGCTGGCGGTGGTCACCTGCTGCCTGTCCCAGTCGACATTGACCAGCTCCGAGATCACGAAATCGATGCCCGGCTTGATGAACTCGCGCCGGCTGCGTCTGATTTCCCTGGGTTTGTTGATGCCAAACGGAACGAACAGGAAGCCCGGCTGATAGTAGTGGACATTGTCCTTGTCGATCAGGGTGATCGACCAGTCGTCATCCAGGTCCTTGCGCATCTTGTTTGCCATCATGGTGCCACCGCTTCCGGCGCCGAGTATGACTAACTTTTTCATGGTACCTGATCTCTCCTTTCGTGTAGGGGTTGATATGATCGCATGACGCAGGGTGGCCCTTTGCCTCTCAGGAGGCCGCCTGCTGCACTTTCTTGTCCGCCTGGTAGCCCTGGAGGAAGCCGCCCACCACCTTCAGCATCGTGAAGAAGAAGCCGAGCGCCTCCTGCACCTTGGGGTCCCTGAGCTGCCGGATCATGTCGAGCGGCCCGACAGGCTGGATGCGGGTGAAATCCAGCGTATTGATGGCCTGGCAGATCTGTTCGATCTGGGTCTCGTTGCAGTCGAGGCGCTTCATGAAGGTGAACATGGTGCCGGCCAGCTTGACCAGGCCGCTGCTCTGCTGCAGCCCGTCGAGCCAGATGTTGACCCCGTTCATGACATCCGTTTCCTTCAGGACGACGCCGAATTCCTTGACGAATTCGGTCATCGGCTGGATCATGTTGAGCAGGTCGCTGAGAGTGTGAATGTTGATCAGGATGGTGTGCAGCAGGTCCCCGAGTTTTTCCGCCTGGAACTCGCCCTCGTGCAGCGCGTTGAGGAAGCGGATCAGCCGGGGATAGAGGAGCTGCAGCATCGGCACCAGGTCGTCGCGCAGTTCCACCCCGGCCCGCAGCAGGTCGATGCCCTCGCCGATGGTGTCGAGGTTGGTGATGGCCTTGCGCAGCAGGATGATCAGTTCGTCGAAATAGAAATCGCCGTCGAGCTCGGCGAAGAACTCGAGGGTCCGCGGGTAGGTCTGGCGGATGACGGGGGCCATGTCCTGGCGCAGCTGGACGCCGGCCTTGATGATCTCCACCGCCTCGGTCAGTTCGGCGAGGCTCCCCGACAGGGCCCTGACCAGCCGCTCGAGGTCTTCCTTGGCGGCGGGGTCCTCGGACTCCTGCAGCAACGAAGCCAAGGGCGGCTGTTCCGTCTTCTGCCGGAATGGCTCCAGCTCCTGCCGCACCTCCCGGAGGACCTCCGAGCGCATCAGCTGCATCTCAGCGGAGAGCCTGTCCAGCCTTTCGAGAATCAACGCTTCATTCATGTCCGTCTCTCTTGTGCAATGGTTTGTAGAGCCCACCGGACCCGCACCCGCAGGAAAGACACCGCAGGCATCAGCAGGACATGCCCCTTGGTCCGACGGAACAGTGCAGGGCGTGTGATACGAAGTGGTATGCCACACCGTAGTACCACGTCGTGCAGAAAAAGGAAAGCGGGTTTTGCTTGTAGGAAAATTCCCGGTTCGGCTATACTTCACATACCACGTAGTGGCATACGCCTTGTTGAATATCTGGAGGAGGCCAATATGGCGATGAATGGTTTGCCCGTCTACGGAGGCACCTGACGACCAGGTCCGCAACCCGGTGGTCACCGGGAGGATGGCCTGTCGACGGCTGCCGCTCTTTTCAACGCTTCCCCGGCGGCAGCGCTGCCGCCTGCGGCAAGAGACAGGGTGCGTGAGGAAATCCGCGAGAAATACCGGATGGTCGCCCGCTCGCCGGCGGGCTGTTTCAACTACCCGACCGGCAGGGAAGGGGCTATGGCCCTTGGTTACGACACCGGCCTGCTGGCCAGCCTGCCCGATGCTCTCATCGAAGGTTTCTGCGGCGTCGGCAACCCCTGGTCCATCGCCCCGGTGGCGCCCGGGGTCGCAATTCTCGACATCGGCTGCGGCGTCGGATTCGATCTGATCGTCGCCTCCCGCCTGACCGGCGACCGTGGCCTCGTTCTCGGCACCGACCTGACCGCAGAGATGGTCGACCGGGCGCAGCAGTCCATCCGCCTGGCGGGCGCCGCCAACGTGGATGCCGTGCTGGTCGACGACGAAGGGATTCCCGCTGCCGACGGGACCTTTGACGTGGTCGTCGCCAACGGCGTGTTCAACCTCTCGCCCGACAAACCACGGCTGTTTGCGGAGATCGTGCGGGTCCTGAAACCCGAAGGCCGGCTGCAGTTCGCTGATATTCTCCTGGAAAAGCCGTTGCCGCCGGAACTGTCCGGCAGCGCCGGGTCGTGGTCGCAGTGAATCGGTGGCGCGATCCCCGGCGGGGATCAGTGCCGGCTGATGGAAAAGGCTGGTTTGTGTGCCGTGCGCTGTGTCGGCAGCACGCCGGTGCGGACCTCCGCCTTTACCCGCGGAGCCCTGTTCACCGGTACGCGGCCGGCGATGTGACCCGGCGCCTGCCATGGCCCCGGCCACCGGCACGTGCGGAATTGAGAGAGCTGGCGAAAAGAATACCTTCGGTCAGAGGCTGAGGTCGCCCCTGGTCAGCGGCAGGATGTCACCGGGCTGCAGGGCGCCTGCCAGGGCCCGGTCGAGAGCGGACTGGTGGTCGCCGATGATGAAATCGATGACCCTGATCTTCTTCCAGGTCAGAAACTGGTGATGCCGGTCCTCTATGCCGCCGCAGATCACCAGCGACACGTCCTCCTCCATGATCATGTTGCTCAGTTCCTCGGCGGAAGCCCGGTCCATGATGATCGTCCGCGGCTTTGCGGCGAGGACCCCGTTTTCGGCGGTGGCGATCACCACCTCCGAAGTCAGGTCAAAGCGCGGGGCGACAAAGTCCCCCTGGGCGGTGATCAGTATCTTCATCCTTCACTCTCCCGTGCTTCAGGCCAGCCCATGCTGGATCATCTTGCGCCACAGGGTGGTCCGGCCCCAACCGAGCATGCCGGCCGCCTTCGAACGATTGCCGCGGGCAGTCTTCAGAGCCTCAAGGATCATCTCCCGCTCGATGGCGGCCCAGTTGTCGCCGCCGGCCCTGGTTCCGGCAGGCGCACTGCCACCCGGAACTGGCGGCTCATCCCTCTTTGCGACGGCCGGGGACACCGCAGCCGCTCCCCCCCCGGCCCGGTCGAGGAGATAGCCCGGCAGGTCGCTCCGGTCGATAGTCGTGCAGCGGCAGACATTGGCGCAGTACTCGACGATATTGCGCAGTTCTCTGATATTACCGGGAAAGTGATAGTCGAGCAACAGGTGAAGGGCGGCTTCCGAGAAGGTCTGGACCTCCTTGCCGAGCCGGGTCGCATAGTCCTTGAGGAACTAGTCGAGCAGAAACCGGATATCCCCCTCCCGCTCCCTGAGCGGCGGCAGGTGGATGTGCAGGACGTTGAGGCGGTAGAAGAGATCCTCGCGGAAGGCCCCGCATTCCACCTGCTCCCTGAGCGAACGATGGGTGGCGGCGATAACCCGGACATCGACCGTTTCCTTGCGCTCGCCGCCCACCGGGTAGAAGGCCCGGTCGTCGAGGACCGACAGCAGCTTGACCTGCAGCGGCAGCGGCATGTCGCCGATCTCGGTGAGGAAGATGGTCCCGCGGTCGGCCAGCTTGAACATGCCGGGTTTGTCGCGCAGCGCCCCGGTGAAGGCTCCCTTGACATGGCCGAACAGTTCCGACTCCAGCAGTTCCCGCGGCAGAGCGCCGCAGTTGATCTTGATGAACTGGTATTTGCCGCGTGAGGAATTGCGGTGGATGGTCTCGGCGATCTTGTCCTTGCCGGTGCCGGTCTCGCCGGTGATCAGGATCGAGGCGTCGGTGCGGGCCATCAGCGGCATGATCTCGAACACCGCCTGCATCTTTGGGCTGTGGCCGATGATATCGGTGCTCCACTCCCGGTAGAGGGTGGTCTTGACCGTCGCCTGCAGCGCCGTGATGTCTTCGGCGACCAGCAGCAGGCCCCGCGACTGCTGCCCCTTTCCCGTATGGAGCAGCGAGACGGTGAAACGCACCGGCACCTTCTTGCGGCTGCGGTTGATGATGTCGCCGTCGACGGCCGCCGTCTCGCCTGTCTCCAGCACCCGCTGGAAGACCTGGCCGCGGCTGTTGCCCATGTTGCTGCGGAGGATAAAATCGGCGTAGACGCCGACCGCGGCATCGGTGCCATAGCCGGTCAGCGCCTCGAACAGGCGGTTGACGGCGACGATCTTGAACCCCTCGTCGAGGACCGCCGCCGAGTGGGGAAATCCCGCCAGCAGGTCGTCGAGGGAGACTTCGCCGGGAACGGCGAAGGTTTTCTTCATCATGGGGTGAGCGGCAACGGCGAAAGCGATGGACTGCCGGACGGCCGGGACATCAGTGTCATCGATCGTTATGGCAGAGTTGCACTCAACAGAGCAAACAATGGGAAACGACGCAAGAAGAAAAGGGGCGTTCCGGAGCTACCAGCTACCTGCCGCTCTTCCTTTTCAGGTAGGCTGATTCGATGGTCTCGAGGAGCTGATCGAGATCCACCGGCTTGAAGAGATAGTCGAAGGCCCCGAGCTCCATGCACTCGATGCCGATGTCGAACGAGCCGTTGCCGGTCAGGACGATGACCTCGATGGCCGGGTCGCTGCCCTTGATCCGGGAAAGGACATCCACCCCGCTGATGTCCGGCATCTGGATATCGAGGATGATCACGTCCGGCTGAAAATCGCGGGCTGCCGAAAGCGCGTCGCGCCCCGAGTAGACACTGTGCGCGTCGATCTTCCTGGCCTTCAGGTGATCCGCCAGGAGCGAAGCAAAGCTCATTTCGTTGTCGACGACCAGAACCTTCAGTTCCATGGGCGGCCTCCCCTGGTGTCAGGAGCATCAGCAAAGAGGAATACAGTGACAGGTGCAGACTGGGTAGAGCATTCAAGCCTGGGTTCGGGGCGACGGGCCTGGCCGCCGCCCCAACACACCATTTACTTCGCCAGCAGGATCGGCAGCCCCTGGATCGGCCAGATGACCGACACGCACAACCAAACCGCAACCATCAGCACGACGCTTGCCATGATGCCGTAGCGGAAGAACTCGCCGGCGGTGAACTGCTTCGAGCCGTAGGCGATGGCGTTCGGCGCCGCCCCGATCAGCAGGAAGAAGGGCATACCGGCAGTTGCCAGAGAAGAGAAGAAGATGACTTCGCCGGCCACCCCGAGATACGGGGCGATGACCAGGGCCACCGGCAGCGAGATGGCGATGGCCGCCACGTTCATGA
>CAYYWK010000237.1:0-5389 GCA_964475345.1 uncultured Desulfobulbus sp. | reverse complement strand
GCGGTCGACCCGCCGCCCGCCTCGGGCGCGAAGACGATCTCCTCGTAGGTGCGGATGTCCTCCTCGGCGACCCGGTAGTTGGTCATCTCCCGGTCGTTGAGGATGCGCAGGTCCTCGGCCGAGTGGCAGGTCAGCTCGGGGAAGGTCGGCACGACCTTGGGGGCCGGGCCGCGCTCGCCGACGAGCAGTTCGTCCTCGCCGATCCAGATCATCTTGTGCTCGCAGAGGTATTTGAAGCAGAGGGCCCGCAGCACCGGCAGCGAATGCTTGCCGGCGTTTTCCTGGTAGAAGCGGGTCTCCAGGACAGCCCGCTCGATGGAGATGGCCGGTCTGGCTTCGAAGCTTGCGCGGCGGAGCCGCTCGATCCTGCTGTTCATGTCAACCTCCGATACTGACGGAATAGCCGGCGACGCGGATGATGCCGGCGAGTGTGTCGATATGCTGCCGTTCAGGCGCCTGCAGCGCCTCGCCGGGGTAGTCGAGTCCCAGCTTACGGTATTTGCCCAGGGCGATGTCGTGGTAGGGAAGGAGATCGATGCCCTCGATGCCCGGCAGGTCGCCGAGGAAGGAGATCATCTCGCGGATGTTGCCCTCGCCGTCGTTGAAGCCGGCGATCAGCGGGACGCGGATGCGCAGCCGGTGGCCGCCGCGGCAGAGCGCCGCCAGGTTGGCGAGGATCAGGCTGTTGTCGACGCCGGTGTACCCGAGATGTGTCCGGCTGTCCATGTGTTTCAGATCGTAGAGGAAAAGATCGGTTTCGGCGGCAATGGCCAATAGCGACTCGACCGGGGCATAACCGGAGGTGTCGACGGTGCGGTGGATCTGCCGCCGGCCGCATTCTTTCAGCAGGGCCAGCAGAACTTCGGGCTGGAGCAGCGGCTCGCCGCCGGAGAAGGTCACCCCGCCGCCCGAGGTGTCGTAGAAGGGCAGGTCTTTCTCGATCTCCGCCAGGACCGCAGCCACCGAAGTCCGCCAGCCGGTGGCCTCGTGGGCCAGCGCCGGACAGACGTCGACACAGCGGCCGCAGCCGGTGCAGAGCGCCGGGTTGCGGTCGATCCCACCTTCGCGGGACGGAGCGAGGGCCTCCTGCGGACAGGCGATGACGCATTCGCCGCAGCCGATGCAGCGCTCCCGGTTCATGACCAGTTCGATCCGCGGCGACATCCCTTCAGGATTGTGGCACCAGCGGCAGGAGAGCGGGCAGCCTTTGAAAAAAACGGTTGTCCGGATCTGCGGGCCGTCATGCAGGGCATAGCGTTTAATGGCAAAAAATGTAGGCAGTTTCTGCTTCATGGAGTAAGCTAACAACAATTCTCATTCCTGAACAAGGGTTTTCTGAAGAGCAAGAGAATTCCCCGGCCGGACGTCGCCCTTTTCTCCGGAGCCGGTATCCGGTATAACGTGGAAGAGTATCCGCCCTGAACATCTATTTCAATCCCGTGTTCCAACTTTGGCCATCATTCAAGGAGAGACGACATGCACCTGCTCATCGTTCTGGGAAGCCCGCGGAAAAAAGGCAACAGCGAGATCCTGGCCCAGCATGTGGCCCGGGGGATGGAAGAAGGCGGCGGCACGGTGGAATATCTCCGCCTGAGCGGCCTCAACCTTTCGCCCTGCCAGGGCTGCGGCGGTTGCGAGAAGACCGGCGAGTGCGTGATCAAGGACGACATGGGGGAGATCTACCGGCAGGCCGACGCCGCCGACCGTATACTGCTCGCCAGTCCCGTCTATTTCTATGCCTTGACCGCCCAGGCCAAGATCTTCATCGATCGCTTCCAGGCCCGCTGGTCCCGGCGCTACCTGCTCGACAACCGCTTCCGCCTCGAGGAGGGCCGGCGCGGCTACCTGCTTTCGGTGGCGGCCACCAAGGGCGCCAAGGTCTTCGACTGCAGCCTGCTGACCATGCGCTACTTCTACGAGGCGATGGACATGACCTTCGCCGACTCGTTCCTAGTCAAGGGCGTCGACCAGCGCGGGGCGGTCCGCGATTTTCCCGAGGAACTGGAAAAGGCGGTGGCCTTCGGCCGGGATATAGCAGCCGGAGTCCGCTGAGCGGGTTTCCCCATTTTCAGAGGCGTGCCGCCAGGATCCGCCGCATCTCGTCGCGGTCGAGGGCGGCCGGGTTGTTCTTGTTGCCGGAGAGGTCGAGAACAGTCTCGAGGGCGTCGGCCGTCACGCCGAATTGGCCGAGCCGGGCGATGCCGAAGTCGTCGGCGAGTCGCTCCAGTTCGGAGATGCAATGGTCCTGCCGGGCGGAAGGCGAGGCGCTTTCAGGGGCTTCCAGCCAGTGGCCGATGGCGGCGTATTTGGCGAGGGCAAGCGGGTTTTCGCCGGTGCGCCGCAGGCGATCCAGGGTGACGCGGTTGGCGGCGGCCATCAGGGTGCCGCAGATGATGCCGTGGGGGATGGGGAAGAGACCGCCGATTGCCGAGGCGAAGCCGTGGACCGTCCCGAGGCCGGCCTGGGTCAGGACGATGCCGGAGAGCATCGCGGCGTAGGCCATGTCGGAGCGCGCCTCGAGGTCGAGGCCATTTTCGCAGACCCGGCGCAGAGAGCGGCAGGCGGCACGGATGCCGTCCGCCGCAAGGGCGTCGGAGAGCGGGGAGGCCTTGCTGGAAAGGTAGGCTTCCAGCAGCTGGCTGAAGGCGTCCATGCCGCAGGCGAGGGTGAGGTCGCGGGGCAGGGTCAGGGCCAGCTGCGGGTCGATCAGGGCGATATCCGGGATAAAGGCCGGATGGCGCAGCGAACGTTTGAACCCGCCGGGACCGACCCGGCTGAGCACGGCGTTGGCGGTCGTCTCGCTGCCGGTGCCGGCCGTCGTCGGCACGGCGATGCAGGGCAGCCGCCGGCCGCTCGGCTGCTCGCTGCCGACGCCCTCGAGGAATCGTTCGACCATCCCGCCTTCGACCAGCATGACGGCCAGCGCCTTGCCGGCGTCGAGGACGCTGCCACCACCGATGGCCACCACCACGTCGATTGCGGCTGCCGCGCAGTGGCCGGCTGCCGCATCGACCGTCGCGGGGGAGGGTTCCCCGCTGAAATGAACCACTTCAATTGAACAGCCCGCCCGCAGGAGTTCATCCGCCACCTTCCGCCAGTGCCGGGATGCCGAAAAAGACCGGCCGCCGAGGACAATCAGGGGATGCCTGCCGTAGCGGCAGACCAGGCCGGGCAGTTCGCTGAGCCGGCCATTGGCGAAGCGGATCTCCGGAGTCGGTGAGAAGGAAAAGTCTGCCTGCATCAACGGGTGAGGTGAGGGCTGATGATGACAGACGCCCCGGCAGCCCCTTCAGGGATTTCCGGGGCGTCTGTCATTGGGAGATGGCCGTTACCAGCCAAGAGTCAGGTAATTATGCATCGAATCGGCGGCCTGCCTGCCGGCCCCCATGGCCAGGATGACCGTGGCCGCGCCGGTGACGATGTCGCCGCCGGCCCAGACGCCTTTCTTCGTGGTTTTGCCGGTCTGCGGGTCGGCGACGATGTACCCCCACTTGTTCAGCTGCATGTCCGGAGTCTCGCTGGTCAGCAACGGGTTGGCGCCGGATCCGACGGCGACGATGCACAGGTCGCATTCGATCTGGTATTCCGAGCCCTTGATCGGGATCGGGCGCCGCCTGCCGGAACTGTCCGGCTCTCCCAGTTCCATCCGCAGGCACTCCATACCGGTCATGCGGCCCTTGTCGTTGCCGAGATAGCGGGTGGGGTTGGTCAGGAGGCACATCTCGATCCCTTCCTCCTCGGCATGATGGATCTCGGCGGCCCTGGCGGGCATCTCCTCCCGTGAACGGCGATAGACGATCTTGACCGTTTCGGCGCCAAGGCGCATCGCCGTCCGTGCCGCATCCATGGCGACGTTGCCGGCGCCCAGGACCACGACGTTTTTGCCGTGCGGGATCGGGGTGTCGACGTCGGGATATTTGTAGGCCTTCATCAGATTGGCGCGGGTCAGGTACTCGTTGGCCGAGAGGATGCCGACCAGGTTTTCGCCGGGCAGGTTCATGAATTTCGGCAGACCGGCGCCGACGCCGATATAGATGGCGTCATAGCCTTCGCCAAACAGCTCGTCGAGCGAGACTGTGCGGCCGACGACGGCGTTGCACTCGACCTTGACGCCGAGCCTCTCGAGGAAGTTGACTTCCTGGGCGACGATCGCCTTGGGCAACCGGAATTCGGGGATGCCGTAGATCAGCACGCCGCCGGGTTTATGGAAGGCCTCATAGATGGTGACGTCATGGCCCTTGACGATCAGGTCGCCGGCGACGGTGAGACCGGAGGGGCCGCTGCCGACCACCGCCACTCGCTTGCCGGTGGAGGCCTGTTTCGGGGGCAGTTCGCCGGTGCCGTGTTCGCGCTCGTAATCGGCGCAGAAGCGCTCGAGGTTGCCGATGGCCACCGGCTGGCCCTTCTTGCCGACGATGCACTGGCCTTCGCACTGGATTTCCTGCGGACAGACCCGGCCGCAGACGGCGGGCAGGGCGTTTTTTTTCCAGAGATGACGGATGGCGCCGGTCATGTCGCCCTGGACGATGAATTCGATGAAACCGGGGATGTCGACGCTCACCGGACAGCCGCTGACACAACCCGGTTTCTTGCACTGCAGGCACCGGGCGGCTTCCTCCTGGGCCATTTTCATTGTATAACCAGTTGGAACT
The DNA here is from genome assembly GCA_964475345.1 of uncultured Desulfobulbus sp. Taxonomy (GTDB): domain Bacteria; phylum Desulfobacterota; class Desulfobulbia; order Desulfobulbales; family Desulfocapsaceae; genus Desulfoprunum. Next base: position 737 of record CAYYWK010000237.1, on the reverse strand, counting down.
TCAAGAAAATTCCTGGCTCTTACCTTCGCTTCCTGTTCGGGCATCGGAACGCGGGGATTTTTCTGGGCCTTCTCTCCAATATCCGCCATTTTTTCCCTCCGTGAATAGACTCACCGCTGCGGCGAGGTACCGTATCGTGGAATACGCTGGTTGACTGTATCCTGATGGTTCATTGGGCGTCGCGGATCCTGCAGTAATGCTCGTGGCTTTCGCGCTCTTCTTCCTGGTAGGCGCGGAGCCGCAGGATCAGTTCGTCGTAGTCGACCAGGTGGCCGTCGAATTCCGGTCCGTCGACGCAGGCAAACTTGGTCTCGCCGCCGATGGTGACGCGGCAGCCGCCGCACATGCCGGTTCCGTCCACCATGATCGGATTGAGGCTGACCATCGTCGGGACAGAGTACTGCTTGGTGATATTGCTGACCGCCTTCATCATCGGTACCGGGCCGATGGCCACCACCAGTTTCACCTCGCCGGCATCAAGCACCTCCTGCATGACCTGGGTGACGAAGCCGTGATGACCGTAGGAACCGTCATCGGTACAGACCCGCAGATCGTGCGAAGCGCGGCGCATCTCGTCCTCGAGGATCAGCAGGTCCTTGGTGCGGGCGCCGATGATGCATGTGACCTCGTTGCCGATCTCCTTCAGGGCGCGGGTGATCGGGTGGAGGACGGCGACGCCTGTGCCGCCGCCTACACAGATGACCTTGCCGACCTTTTCAAGATGGGTGGCCTTTCCC
>CAYYWK010000236.1:0-5405 GCA_964475345.1 uncultured Desulfobulbus sp. | reverse complement strand
TCGCCGGCGTCCACCACGCCCCGGCGGAGGGGTCATGGTTCTTTTTCAGCGTCGGTCTGTTTTTCTGGCCGGTCCTCACCGGCATCCTCTTCTATCGCCTGATCTTCCACCAGAGCCTGCCGGAACGCTTCCTGCCGACGCTGTTCATCTTCATCGCCCCGCCCAGCGTCGGCCTGGTCTCCTGGTACAACCTGACCGGCACTACCGGCCAGTTCGGCCTCATCCTTTACTTCGTCGCGGTCTTCTTCTTTCTGCTGATGCTGGTTCAGATCAAGTATTTCATCAACATCCGTTTCTTCCTGTCATGGTGGGCCTATTCCTTCCCGGTGGCTGCCCTGACCATCGCCACCCTGCTGATGGCCAAGGACACCGGGAGGATCGGGTTTGCCTGGGGAGGCGGCGCGATGCTGGCGTCCCTGACCTTGTTGATCGCGCTGATCGTCGTCAGAACAGCCATTGCCGTATCACGCAGGACCATATGCGTCGAGGAGGAGCACTGAAAATCACATTGCGGCGTGCGAAGCGGGATGGTCAGGCCTGGATCGGCTGGCCGTCGGGGAGATAGTTGAGCAGCAGCCGGACAACGGCGAGGGATTGCGCGGAGGCATCGCCGAGATCGATCTCGTACTGGTCGCGGTCGCTCAGCCTGCCGCCGTCGGCGGAGGCGGTGAGCCGCACCTTCGGCCGATTGAGGACACGGCCGCTCTCGACGACCATCGCAGTGCTGCCGTCGGAAAGCCTGACATAGGTGCCGGGCGGATAGAGCCCGACGATGGAGATGAACGAGCCGAGCAGGCCGGGGTGGAAGGCGTTTTTGTCGCTGATCATCAAGGCGAAGGCACTGTGCGGGTCCAGCGCCGGTTTGTAGGGGCGCACCGCCGTCATCGCCTCGAAGACATCGCAGATCTGTAGCAGCGAGATGACCGGGCTGCGCACCGCCCACGGCGGTTTCTCCGGATACCCCTTGCCGTCATAGCGGATGTGGTGGCCCCAGGAAGCGGCGATATCCAGCGCCGAGACGTCGCGCTGGGCCAGCAGCAGTTCCGCCCCGGCCCGCGGGTGGTCGCGGATCATCTCGAATTCCTCCGGCAGCAGCCGGCCGGTCTTGTAGAGGATCTCTGTCGGGATCTTGCTCTTGCCGATGTCGTGCAGGATGCCGGCGGTGCCGAGGGCGAGAATATCCTCTTCCTTCCAGTTCATCCGCATCCCCATGAACACCGCTATCGACGAGACCCGCACCGAATGGCCGACGGTATAGCTCTCGTAGTCGGGATAATGGATATACTGCATGACGTCGGCAAAGTTCGAGCGGGTGTAGCGCAGCATGAACTCGCTGACCGAGCGGGCACTGTCGATGTCGACCTCGCGGTCGAAGGCGGCGTCCCCGTGGGCCTGGGTCACGACATCGAACAGGGCCTGGTAGATCATCGTCGGCGACTGCAGGAAACCGCCGATTTCCTGCCCTTCCCAGGGCCGCTTGCGGTCTGACGCACCCACTCCGGACTGGTCGCTGTAATGGACGGCCAGGGAGATATTCTCTATCCCCTCCCGCTTGAAGAGGTCGCGTGCCTCCTGCAGGCCCTTCATCGGTGTCCGCAGCGATTCACTGATGTCCATGAACCTGCGGACATCCTCCTCACGCACCCCGCTTTTGAAGGAAATGCCGCCGCAACGCATCATCTCCATGAACTGGATCAGCTGCTTGCCGACGATGGTCGGCCCGAAAAGCCTCCTGCCATTGAAGATGAAGCTACCCTCGATGATGCCGATGAAGAACTCGTCCTTGTCCGCCAGCCGGAAATATTCCTCGAGACCGGCGAGGAAGGTGCCGATGTAGTTGCCGACCTTGGGGTGTCCGGAGAAATAGAGCTTCCGGTTGGAAATCCCCTTGCAGAGCAGGATGATGATATCGTTGATCTTTCTTTCCATGAGGCACCACTCAGGAGAACATCGGCTGGCGCTTCAGCCTGGCCATGGCCTCACTCGCTGCCTTGCGGCAGGCCGACGGCCATCTGGGCATCAGCATCACCCTCTTCTCGGTGACGATATGATTGAGGACGGAACGGGTCTGCTCGACCTGCATATCCGGCATCGCCTGGATGGTCCTGATCACCCAGGGCTCGCCTTTCTGCTCGTCGGTCACCTCCGGCAGGTGCTGGACCACCAGGTTGCCGGCCATCGCCAGCATGCTCGATGGCACCCCGCCGCTCTTTCTTGCAAGCAGCAGGTATCCCTGGAGGAATTTCATGTGGTTCGGGATAAGCGGCTGCAGCAGCGGGGCCACGGCTTCCATCATCCAGTCCGGAGGGTGGAGGCGGAACCCGTCGAGGATGCGGGCCGAGATCGCCTTCTTCATCGAGGTGTTGAGGAGAAAGGAAAACAGCCGGTACGATTGCCGGTCCGCCGGGTCGAAGATCTCGGCGGCCATCTTCTTGGACTGGAAGACATCCATTTCCTCGAGGCGCTGCCAGCGCTCGTGCATTCCCTCGTCCGGCAGCGAGGCGGCAACCGCCGCCAGACGGTCGAAGGCATCGGCGCTGTCGGTACGTCCGACCATCAGCAGTTCGTTGACGATGACCGTCCAGGCCGCCTCCTGGCGGGCGGGGTTGATCTTCCGGTGCAGCCGTTCGAGGAACTGCAGCGATGACGGCGCCGATGGACTGCGGAGCATGACCGTCACCAGCGCCAGCGCAGTCTCGAAGTTGTCCGTCGCGCCGCTGTCGAGGAGCGCCGCCAGCCCGTTGGCGACCAGTTCGAGCTCGCGGTCGCTGAGCCCGGTGGCCAGAACCGACCGCAGGTTCTGCCTGATCCTGTCGATGGTGGCTTCCGCGGGTCGTCCCTGCAGCAGCTGGAGCAGGATGGACAGTTCCTCGCAGCGGTCGCCCAGGCTGATCCTCTCGAGGATGCTGGCGTGGACGTAGTTCTTGCTGACGAATTCCTGCAGCTGGGCCACGCTCATCACCGGAACGGCCTCCTGCAGACGGACGGGGCTCGCCGCCGCCTGCTGCGGCTGCACCGGAGAAAACCGTCCGAACACCGAAATGAGCAGGCTGATGGTCTCCTTGGTCTCCCGGTCCACGGCCTGCCGCTCCAGGCCGGCGAAGATCGAGGACAGGGCGTTGAGGTCGTTCTGCACCACGATGGTGCTGCCGTCCTTGCGGCGGTAGGCGCTGGTGACAACCTTGACCAGCAGCTTGCGGACATCGCCCCAGGTCACCGCCGGCAGGCCGCGCAAGTCGAGGGTACGGCCGGAGAAACTGTCCGCCAGGTTGTTCAGGAAACGTTTGCACTGCTCGATCTGTGGGCGTTCGAAACCCTGTTCGGCGAGGATCTCGAACACCGAGTTGAGGCCATGCCCCTCGTCGTCGTCACCCCCACCGACGATGATGCTGGCTTCGTCGATCATGAACTCCTTCTGCCGAATCTTCACCGACGACGGCAGATCCTGCAACTCACCTATCGTGAAGTCCTTCTTGCCCTGCAGCTGCGAGCGGCCGAGCAGCAAACCCCTGACCAGCTGCAGCAGTTCGGCAAGCGGGATGCCGTGATCAATCTCCATCGTCCAGATCCCGAGGTCGGCCAGCAGCCTGCGGAATTCCTCCACCGCCCGGGTGGTTTTCTCGATTGCGATCTGCTCAACGAAAATGGCGTCACCACGGGCCTCGATGATCACCGACCGTTTGCTGTCGGCGACGGTGGTCAGGTTGCGCTGGAACTGTTCGGCAGCCTGGTCGAGGACGGTATGCCCCGCCGGGTAATAGATACCGATCTTGAAGATGCGGTGCAGGGACTCCAGGAACTCGACCAGTTTCTTCTGGCTGAGATGCGGTTGGGAATCCCCGCTGCCGGCGGTTGGACTATTCATGGTCTGGACGAGTTTGCTGGGGGAAGGTGCATTGCGGTCCCTCGGTGGCAACCAAAAACCGATGCCTGATTCTATATCCGGAGTGACCTTCTGTCAATTCGGCCGGCAGCTTTCCCGGCTGCGGAAGGCTCCGGCGGGAAAGCTAGATATCAGCCCCGGCCAGTTTTTTCCTGACGCTGTCAATCTTGTCGACCATCCCCTGGTCACGGTCGGTGCGGGTGCCGAGCTTGATCGTGGTGGTGATCCGCGGCGCCCCCATCGCATGCACCCGCTCATGGCAGCTCTTGACGGCCGCCATCACCGCATCCCATTCTCCCTCGATGTTGGTGCCGTAGGCGTGCATACTGTGAGCGAGCCCCGCATCGGCGAGCACCTGCTGACAGGCGGCGACATAGGCCGACACCGATACCCCGACACCCATCGGCACGATACACAGATCCATGATCACACGCATTTCTGCCTCCCCGCAGCCGGCGTTCCGGCCGTCTCCTTCTGTTTATCCGGCATTTCCCCGGCCAGCTCCCGCCCGGTTCGCCGGCGCAGGTTCCTGCCGGCAAGCCGCGACTGAACATACAGACCGAGCGAACGCATCGCCCGGTCCGCCTCCCGGAACACCATCATTCCGGCCTCCTGCAATCTCCGGGCAAAGGCGTCGTAGAGGCCTCCGCCGGCCACCACGGCGACGATCGGCTTGGAGCTGCCGGTCATCACCGGCAGCAGCACTTCGGCAAGCCCTCGCCCGCCCTCCAGATCCTTTTCGAGGGTTGAAATCACCGGCGCCAGCGGGATGATGCCTGCCAGCACCAGATCCACGCCGTCATCGGCGGCCAAGGCCTCGATCACCTCGCGGTAGAGATCGTCGGTGGCGCCGGCGTTCATGTCAAGAGGATTCTTGACCTCCACCAGGTGCTCCAGGCCACAGCCGGTAAGCGCAAGGGCGATCCGCCGTCGCGTCTCGCGGCCGAGGGCGGGCATCTGCAGGTCGAAATCCTCGGCGTGGATGTTGTCGGCCATCCCCACCGCCTCGAAACCGGCGGACGACAGCGCCGCCACCCGGTTGCCGCTGATCGCCCGGCCGTGAAGATGCCTGGCCAGCAGGTAGAGGTCGGTGAATTCTCCGAACGATCGCGCGACCATCGCCCCGGCCTGGGCCAGGCAGGACTCGCAGACCGCGTAATCCCCGGCCAGCGAGGCGGTATGACTCGAGGTGGCAGTCTTGCCCTCGACAGTCCGGCCGGCCTTGTAGAAGATCACCTCCTTGCCGGCGAGAACCGCCTGGCGTACGGCGCGGGTGAAATGCATGCCGTCGAGGTCGTTGAAGCCCTCGCCGTAGACGGCGATGACGTCGATGTCCGGCTGGTCCTGGAAATAGCTGAGGAAGTCGCCGAGGGTCAGGTCGTTCTGGTTGCCCACCGAAATCAGGTAGGCCGGGTCCAGTTCGGGGATGCGGCTGAGGCAGGTGGCCATGAAACCACCGGACTGGCTGATGAAGGCCGATGTCCGCCGGCCGCTCTGCCGCATCTTCGGCAGCCGCTCCTCG
>CAYYWK010000235.1:0-5413 GCA_964475345.1 uncultured Desulfobulbus sp. | reverse complement strand
AGGACACTGGATTTTCCCCGGCAGGTAAAGGGCAGCGGCATCCGGGCCTGGCTTGCGGCCGTCAAAAGGGAATTCCCGTCCCTCAACTTCGGGTACTTCAACCCGTATCTGGTGAAAACCGACCCACCGTCTTCACAACACCCTGATCAGTAATGATCAGGGAAAATCACAAAGAACGCTCAACGTCTTTATTGTACAGAAATTTTGTGTTGAATTATTCTCGATCTGAGATAGTATGCCAGGTGATAAAGTTTATCACCAATAACTCTCTACTTTTGTGGGCGGGACCATGGACCAACTACCTAACATGCGATTGACGACGCAGCGGCAGATCATTCTCGAAGAGCTCTCCAAGGTCACTTCACACCCGACGGCAAACGAGGTCTACGACATGGTGCGCAAACGGCTGCCGCGGATTGGCCTCGGAACTGTTTACAGAAATCTCGAGTTGATGGCGGACAGCGGGGTAATCCTCAAGATCGAGGTGGGTGGGACCCAGAAACGTTTCGATGCCACGGTCTATCCCCATTACCACATCCGCTGCTCGCAGTGCGGGAAGGTTGATGACATCAACATCCCGGTGCAGCTGCATATCAACGAAGCGGCAGCCGTCTCAAGCAGCTACGAGATACTGGGGCATCATATTGAATTTACTGGAATATGCACCGAATGCCAGCTCAAGCTGAAGGACCACTCCCTCAACTGAGACTTCCAAACGAAAAAGGGGGTGGACAGTCTGTGACATGGCCCACCCCCTTTTCCAGCTGACTGTCTCGTTTTCTCAGCGAAAGAACACCCTGCAGAACCTCCGTTTGCCCACCTTGACCAGGACCTCTCCGGCACCGGCAGAGACCTTGGCGCCCTGATCGCCCACCTTCTGCCCATCAAGGCTGACTGCGCCCTGCTGGATCATCCGCCGGCCATCGGAGGTCGAACTGACCATCCCGGCATCGACAAGCAGTTGCGGAAGCCATATCTCGCCTGATACGGAGAGCCCCACTTCAGGAATGACGTCCGGCAGACCGCCGTGCTGGAAAACCTTCTCGAAATTCTCTTCGGCATCCCGTGCCGCCTCCGGGGAATGAAACCGCGCCGTCAATTCGCGGGCCAGCTGTTTTTTCACTTCCTTGGGATGGATCTGGCCTGTCTCCATCCTTTCCTTCAATCGGGCGATTTCATCACGGCTCAGGTCGCTGACCAGGTCGTAGTAGCGGAACATCAAGTCGTCGGACACCGACAGCACCTTGCCGTAAATGCTGTCCGCCGGCTCGGTGATACCGATGTAGTTTCCCAGTGACTTGCTCATCTTGTTGACGCCGTCGAGGCCTTCAAGCAGCGGCAGAGTCAGCACCACCTGCGGTTCCTGGCCGCGTGAACGCTGGAGGTCCCTGCCCATCAGGACGTTGAACAGCTGGTCGGTGCCGCCCAGTTCGACATCGGCCTGAAGGGCGACCGAGTCGTAGCCCTGGATCAGCGGGTACAGGAATTCATGGATCGAGATCGGCTTGCCGTTTTCAAAGCGGGTCCGGAAATCCTCGCGCTCGAACATCCTGGCCACCGTCAGTTCCGAGGCCAGCCGGATCATGTCATAGGAGGTCAACCTGCCGAGCCAGGTACTGTTAAAAACCACCTCGGTCCTGTCAGGATCGAGAATCTTGAAGACCTGCTCCTTGTAACTTTCCGCATTCTCCGCCACCTGCTCGACAGTCAGCGCCTTCCTCGTCTCCGACTTGCCGGTGGGATCCCCGATCATCCCGGTGAAATCACCGATGAGAAAATACACCTGATGCCCCAGATCCTGGAAATGCTTGAGTTTCTGGAGTAACACGGTATGACCGAGATGCAGGTCGGGGGCGGTCGGATCGAAACCGGCCTTGACCTTCAGCGGCACACCGTTGCGGGCGCTTTTCTCCAGTTTCTTGACAAGTTCCTCGCGGGAAATGCAATCGACTATCCCGCGCTCTATCAGGGCTATCTGTTCGTCTATGGAAGGCATAAGGCTACCGGCATCTTCAGTGTGCATGAAAAGGAATCGCTCAGCGGGCGTATTCCACCGCCCGGGTCTCACGAATGACTGTCACCCGGATCTGCCCCGGATAGGTCAGCTGGGTTTCGATGGACTTGGCGATATCCTGGCAGAGCAGCATCGCATCGCTGTCCTTGATCTTCTTCGAATCGACGATGATCCGCAGATCTCTTCCGGCCTGGATGGCGTAGGATTTCTCTACGCCGTTGAACGAGTTGGCGATCTTTTCAAGATCTTCGAGCCGCTTCACATAGCTCTGCAGCATCTCCTTTCTCGCTCCCGGCCGGGCCCCCGACAGGGCGTCTGCCGACTGCACCAGGATGTCGAGGACGCTTTGCGGCGGCAGGTCCTCATGATGGGCGCCGATGGCATACACCACCTCTTCCGGCTCGCCGTACTTCTTCGCCAGGTCGCGGCCGATGATCGCGTGCGATCCCTCGACCTCGTGATCGACCGCCTTGCCGATATCGTGCAGCAGCCCGGCTCGCTTGGCCACCTTCACGTCAATGCCGAGCTCGGCCGCCATGATGCCGCAGAGAAAGGCCACCTCGAGCGAATGCTGGAGGACGTTCTGACCATAACTGGTCCGGTACTTGAGCCGTCCGAGGATGTTGATCAGTTCCACGTGGACGCCATGCGCGCCGACGTCAAAGGTTGCCTGCTCGCCGGCTTCACGGATGGTGATCTCCAGTTCCTTGGTGACCTTGGCGACAACCTCCTCGATCCTTCCCGGGTGAATCCGCCCATCGTTGATCAGCTGCAACAGGGCCAGACGCGCGACTTCCCGCCGGACCGGATTGAAGCCGGACAGGATGACCGCCTCCGGTGTATCGTCGATAATGATGTCAATCCCGGTAGCCGCCTCAATCGCCCTAATATTGCGGCCTTCACGGCCAATGATCCGCCCTTTCATCTCATCGTTGGGCAGCGGCACCATCGAGACGGTCTTGTCCGCGACGTAATCGCCGGCGTACCGTGATATCGCCAGGGCAAGGATGTTCTTGCCCTTCCGGTCCGCCTCGATTTTCATCTCGTTCTCGATGCGCACGAGGCGTTTTGCGGCATCCATCCTGGCTTCGCTCTCCAGCGAATCCATCAGCATCTTTTTCGCCTCTTCCTGGCTGATACCGGCAATTCGCGCCATCTCATAGCGCTGCTTGCCGATCATCTGCTCCACTTCCTTGAGCTTGACCTCGGTCTCGGTCTCGCGCTGGCGGAGTTTCTTCTCTCCGGCAACCAGTTCGGCGGCCTTGACGTCATAGCCGTCCCATTCCTGCTTCAGGGCCTCGCGCTTCTTGTTAAGCTGACGCATCTCATCCTTCAGCTCGTCCCGTTCGGCCTTCAGTTCCTGTTCCAGGGCCTGTTTGACCTGGTAGGCCTCCTCCTTGCTCTGGAGCAGGGCCTCCTTCTTCAGCTGTTCTGCCTCGACGATGGCATTTTCAATGATCTGCTTGCTCTGGGTCCTGATATTGTTCTGCTGGCCTTCGACAAAGCGCTTACGCAGCAGGAATCCGCCCGCCAACCCTGCACAGATGCCGAGAATGGCAAAGACAATGGGGTGATAAAGTATGCCCATACCGATACAATCCTTTAGTTGGGAGGCCGGTTGAGCGGGAAAGAGGAGAGGACAACAGGAAAAGGAGGGAATCTTGGCAGGATGGGGAAATCATGCCGGCTGATCAGCATTGCCGATACCCCGTTCAAACCGCCCGATCGGGTACACAATGACAACCGCCGTTTGATATCGTCCTCTGCGCTGCCGACGGTGTCTCACCAGCACCAGGTGCTTCCGACCCGCCGACAATCTGAGAGAAGACGATGGTTATTCAACCGCCGCGAACCGCATCTTTGGATTTCCTGAACCGCATCACCTTGGCACGCACCCTTCCGGCCCTGCAGGACGGGAGGTTTCAGTGAGACTGTTCAGAGGGCCCGAGATGCACTGCGGCATTCCCCAACCGCAGCACCCGTTGGCCGGGATGCCGCCTTCATGCATCATGCACTATGCCTGTGACGCATGAGAAGATATTGTAAAAAAGCAACGCTGCTTCCCTGTTTCAGTTGAACCCGCTTTCCGGCTTTCCAGCCGCCAATCTTCAGTTTCCGGAGATCATCGCCTCTCTGTCTGTACTGACAGGAGGAGAAGGTTACTGCCGGAATATATTCAAACAGGACTCTTCATCCTGACAATAAATTTCCCCACACTGCCGTGTCTGCGGGACAGTTAAACCTAATAAATTAGGTGGGCAGGCTTCATGGCAGTTTCGGGAGATTCGCAAGCGATTCTCCTTCCTCTGTCAGCGGTAGTGCCCTCTTAACGAGAGTTGGCTCAACACACACCGCAGATCACCAACAGCGCAGGGAAAAACCCGCCGTGCCATGGCAGCACGGCATTACAAAAAACTTTGAGACATTCCGAACGTCACAATCAGTACTGCATCCTTACATATGTCAAATATAGCAGAATTTCATGCAAACGAAAACAAATTCTCCCCGCCCCGGTCAGTCCCTGAACAACCGGCTCCTGATCATCTCGTTCAACCGCTTGAGCCGCTCCTCGGTTTCATTCTGATAGGCATCGTACTCCTGCTGCAGCTTCACGTGCCGCGAGGCAATGTTGAGACAGGCCAGAATAGCCACCTTGCTGACGGGAAGTGTCCCCTGCGGCCCGCTGATATTCTCTTCAATCAGCGATTTCACCATGGAAAAAACAGCCTCCAGTTCCGCTTCTGACGCCCCCGTATAAAAGGCATATTCCTGGCCGAGCAGTTTGAACCGGACTAATCGTTCCAATTCGGACATCGCCCTTCACGCCTCGTCTGTATGCCGCAAGGACAGAACGCTTCAGTCGACCAGAACCTCAGTCCCGTTCGACAGCTCCATGGGCATCCCCAGCCATTGAAAACAGGCTGCCCTGCACCCTGCCTTCCGGCGCATCGCCCGACGTCGGCCTGGCCGCTGCTGCACCGCTCTTTTCCCATTCTTCTATCTGCAGGATGATCCCGCTCACCCTGCTGCTGATCTCCGTCCGCTCCGTTTCGAACTGCGAAAGACTCGCCCTGAGATCGTCGATTATTTCGTCACGCTCCTGAACATCGTTGGACAATCGCTCGTTTTCCTTGACCAGTGCGTTATATCGGGCCATCAGACTGCTGACGAACGTCTCGAGACGTCCGAGTTCACTTTCCTGCTTCATTTCTTTCACTCCTTTCGCTGTTCAGTTGTATGGGTTGACACTGAGGCTGACTATACCATGCACTGCATTCTCCGCAAGGTATTCCAGAATCACCCCGCTATTACCAATAACACCATAATAATAAAAGGATTATAATCGAAATCCCGTTCATAATCGGGTGTACTGCCATGACAGCTGCGTAGCGTTGCTGT
>CAYYWK010000234.1:0-5463 GCA_964475345.1 uncultured Desulfobulbus sp. | reverse complement strand
AACGGCTCTTCAGACCGAAGGCGTTTTTCAATCCACAAACGAAACACATCTTCGAGTTCGGCTGTTTCCTGCTGACCTTGACTTCCATATACCCAGATCTCCCTCTTTGCGCAATTTGCGCATCCTATGCAGGGACACGTTTGCACGTCCATGCCCTCACATCATGGAGTCGAATTTCATCGCAGCTCCGGCGGACCTTCGATCAGCATTTCGGCAATGGTCATCCTGATCTTCGGGCAGCGTTCACGGATTTCGCGCAAGAATTCATTTTCCAGCATCGCCAGCTGCCTGAGCAGATGCGTCCGTTCGACCGTCGGCACCGGCCCCGCCGCGGAACTGCGGCCACCGACGATTTCCTGGCAGCGGAAGCAGCCGGGAAAACTCAGGCGTCTGCCATCCGGCCGGGTCATTGTCGCCGGCACCCCGTGCGTCCGGCAGACCTGCAGCCTGAAAGGATACACGACGCAGCGCCCGTTTTCATTGAGCGGGCACATTACCACCGGACGCTGTTCATCGGCCAGTTTGTCCTGGTACTGGCGGACGACCAGCTCTGCCCGGCCGACAATCTCCCGCTGCCGCTGCGCCGGCAGCTGCCGCATCCCCCGCCACAGGTACGCCCACTCGATATAGGTGTAGTGCAGGAAATACGAGTCGCAGCAGTTGTCCGGGCATCCGTCGCAACCAAACGACAACTGCCGGGCCACCGCTTCGTACTCCTCCTCCATGGCCAGGTAGATCCTTCGCATGCGCTCGGCCAGCGTATCCGGCAGCACCAGTTCGCTCATCACTCTTCCTCGAAGCTCTGCACCGTGTAGATCTGGATTGACGGGTGCGAATCGCGCCAGACGGTATCGCTCAGCCCCGCCTTGCGGCAGAGGTGCCCGAGAAAATCCTCCGGGCGCGGCAGCTGCTGCCACACCTGCGGCAGAAATGTAGCCCTGGACGAACCACTACTCAGGATGACCCCGTCTCTGCCGGGATGCAGCTTGGCCAGCAGGTCATCCGCGTCGCTGTATGCAAGCGGGGCCGGTGGACTCAGGACGGAAATGTCGATCCGGAGTTCAGCGAATTCATCGGGAGTAAGAGGCGGGAACCGGTAGTCGTTGAATGCCGCGTTGATGGCATTCTCCCTGACTCCCTGCCAGAGACTGCCGACAGGTTCCAGATTGCCGATGCAGCCCCGCAGCCGGCCCTGCTTCTTGAGGGTGACGAAAACGGCTCGCTGCTGTTCAAGCCCCCTGTCTTCAGGCGCACCCGCTGGCGCCTCACCATTCTCGAGCCGGGCAGCGATGGTCTGCCGGGCCAGTCTCAGCAATGCCCTTCCCTGTTCAGCCGTGTATTCCATGTCAAGACCTCCACTCAACACCCAGCATCATGCAGTTGATACCGCTGCCGATTCCCAGGAGGGCAGCCCTTTGCCCGGGGGTAAACACCCCCTGCTCTATCGCCATGGCCATGGTGATTGGCGCCGAAACCGACCCGACATTACCCAGTAAAGCCAGTGTCTCAAAATTACGGGAACCGTCAAGGCCAAGCCGCTCGAACAGCAAGCGGGCATGAGCTGTGCCGACCTGATGGCAGAAAAAACGGTCGACATCTTCCCTTCCCCAGCCGGGAATGCTGGAGAACTGTTCCCAGGTCTGGCAGGCCGTCTCGACCCCGCGGTGCATGAGTTCTTCCGAATTCGTCTCCATCAGTGTAGTCCTGGCCCCGTGCTGATTGCCATGACAGAGATCCGAGTGCGCGGTATTGGCGCGCCAGCTGCCATGCACCAGCCGCATCCCGCCACCCGAGACATCACCCTTCCTCATCACCAGGGCGATCGCCCCCGAACCAATGGTCAGCGAGGCAAAGGCAGGCTTGATCGCCTTCCTGCTCAATCCATGATCCTGTACCAGGGTCTGCAGCGTCGACTCAAGCAGTTCTTCGGCTGTTTCGCCGGAGACCACCAGACCGGTTTCCACCTGGCCCAACTCGATCATGTTGGCCAGCATCACCATCCCGTCTAGGAAGCCGAGACAGGCGTTGGAAATATCGAAGATCAGGCAGTTGGCCGGCAACCCCAGCCCGAGGTGGACGAACGATGCCGTTGCCGGCTCCATCATATCCCGTGAAACTGACGTGAAAATCAGACACTCGATTGCAGAAGGATCCCAGTCTCCCCGGCTGAGGGCATTTTTACCGGCGACGATCGCCGCTTCGCTCGGCCGGGTACCCGGAGGCCAGAGACGCCTTTCCCGGATGCCGGTCATCAGCTCCAGACGCCCAGCTGGCAGCTTCAGACGTTGATACAGGGGAGCGAGACGTTCTTCAATCTCCTTGGAGGAGAGAATTCTCGGCGGCAGCTGGTAACCAAAGGTGTCAAGACAAACGCGGGAATAACGCAGCATAGGAAACAGGCTCTGACGACAAGGATGGGGGGCGTCTTTCCTTCAGACAGTCCCGCTGAAGCAGGAGAGAGGTTCACAGCAGTTGAGATGCTGGATCAATCGCAACGTGCCCCCTCCCCTATTCGAAGAGGGCGAGTTTCTCATTCAGCACTGCTCCGGTGATCGGTCGCTGCAGGTATGCATCAAGTCCGTTTTCGAGCAATTTCTGCCCTTCTTCCGGTTCAAGGCTGCCAATCCCCAGAATAAATGAGTGTCTACCGGAGAAATCCTCGAGTTTTCGTATTATTTTTGCCACTTCGATGCTGTCTCCCCGGGACATCTGGGTATCCAGCAGAATCAGGTCGAAATTTGTGAGGGATGCCTCATACATCGCAGACCGGCTGGACTCGGCGATGGTCACGTTCCAACCCGACTCGATGAGTGAGTTGATGATGAGATTCTGGCTCTCGGGATCACTGTCGACGACCAACGCCGAATTGGTTAGATACTTGGCAAGGATATCTAGAAGTTCGGTTTTCTCCACAGGTTTGGTCAGATAGTCATCCATGCCGGCCTGCAGGCATTTTTCCCTGTCGCCACGCATCGCAAGAGCCGTGAGGGCGATGATGCACTGGTGCCCGCCGTGCTGCCGTTCGTAATCACGGATTTTTCGGGTTGCCTCGAGGCCATCCATGACCGGCATCTGCACATCCATGAGGATGATGTTGTAATTCCCCTTTTTCGCTTCCCTCACTGCCAGCTGACCATTTTCAACCGACGTGACCTCTATCCCCGCCTGTCGCAGAATGGTTTCCGTCAGGACCCGGTTTATCGGCTCATCCTCGGCAAGCAGCACCTTTGCTCCTCTGAGGGCATATGCGGCCTTATCCTCGGGAATCTCGAAGGTCCGCTCGGCAAGCTCTTCGAAGGCTGTGAAATCGGTAACCTCTTTAACCGGCACGGTAAACCAGAACGTCGACCCCTTGGGCCCGCTCTCCAGGCCAATCTCTCCCCCGAAGAGCCTCACCAGCTGTGAGGATATCGTCAGGCCGAGACCGACTCCGCCCGTCGCCAGGGCACTCTCCGTACCTTTCTGCTGAAACGTGTTGAGGATCTGTTGCCGTCGCTCGGGTTTGATGCCAATACCGGTGTCGACGACGGCAAATTTCAGGATCAGCATGCCGTTCTCGGAAAAACCGGCATTGCTCACCTGCACGACGATCCCGCCTCTCTTCGTGAACGTTATGGCGTTGGCCACCAGGTTGTTCAATATTTGAAAAAGCCGGACAGCATCGGTATTGATGAAGAACGGGACATCCCGCCCGATATCGTAGCGCAGGGAGATATTTTTGTCCCTGGCTGTGAGATCGAGGAGATACATCTCGAGATCGAGGCTCTCCTTGAGATTGATGTCTTCCAGTTCCAGGGCCAGCCGGCCGGCCTCGATCCTTGAAAAGTCGAGGATGTCGTTGACGACGTCGAGCAAGCGGTCAACGGATTCATCGACCATTTCGAGATATTGACGCTGCTCGTTCGTCAATTCCGTTTCCAGGACAAGGCCGGTCATCCCCATGATGCCGTTCATCGAATTGCGGAGCTCATGGCTCATGTTCTCAAGAAACTCGGCCTTGAGACGGTTCGCATTATTGGCTTGCTCAAGTGCCGCCTGCAAGGCACGTGTCCTTCTCTGCACCTCTTCTTCAACCAGTGCGCTTTCGATGGCCCCGCCGGGGCGCTCTCCGCAGAGTATGGATTGCTTGACCTGTTCTCTGAGGAAGGTATTTGCCTTTTTCTGAGCAGTTACCTTGTCCTGCAGATCCTCTATCTGCCGCTGAAGTCTTCTTGTCTCTGACACCTGCGACCTCCCCTTGCGCTGTTTCCCTGGAATGTTCACCCCTGTACAACAGGCCCCAGCTTACCAGAATATGCAAAAAGGTACAGAACAAACATCGACTTATGGGTACGGAACAACCAAAAAACAGCTGCCCTTGCGAGGAAAAGAGACAGCGTTGCGCCATCTCAGGACGCACCTGAAGCTTGCTGGGAACGGTCCAATTACCGGATGTTTTTTTCAGTGGAGGAAGATGCCTGCCCGTATTCCATCACGGCCAGTGCAGCCTTGCGAACAGCCTTGACGGGAAGGGAGTAGTCATGCGATTCACCGGCTTTGGCAGCGAATTCCATCGATCTGGCGATGTCCGCCCATTCCGGCTCCCCCATGTTCAACAGCAAGCCTTTCAGGCTGTGCGACATCCTGACGAGATCAGCATGATCGGGGAAATCCTTTTCGAAAATCTGCCGGGCTGTTTCAAAGACCGCCAGCAGTGACTGTGCCGAACTTTTTATCATGAAATCAACCTGTGCTTCGCCCAGCTTGTAGGTCAGCGAAAAATGGCGGCGCAACCGTTCAACGGTGATATCTGGCAGGTCTCCCTGTGCTGGTGTCTGCCGCCAGGAAGCAAGATCGTCCGCGCTTGTCATGGGATTCCTTCACGGTAAAGGGGCGAGAAACCGCCGGCGTGGGGCCGGCCCGGCTATTTGATAAGCCCGAGGTCGCGGATATGGGTGATCAGTTTTTCCCTGTCCAGCGGTTTCGTCAGATAGGCCTCGCACTGGCCCTGACGAAAGGCCCTCATGATATTTTTCGAATCATCGGCAGCCGTGACCATGATCACTTTGGCCGTGTCCAACCCTCCAATCCCATGCTCCTCCTCCAATTTACGGATTTTCTGCAGGGCCTGCTGCCCATCCATGACCGGCATCATGATGTCAAGGCAGATCAGATCGTAGGGAACATTTTCGATCAAACCCCGCTCGACAGCATTCAATGCCTCCTGTCCGTTGACGGCGACATGACAGATCCCATATTCCGACAGCAGGGTGGAAAGCAGGGATCGGGAGAGAAAATCATCTTCTACTATCAACGTCTTCATGATCAGTGCTCCTTGCATGGGCTGCAATCTTTACAAAAGAAGTCACGATGACCAATTCCATGGTCCTTTCTTGCCATGATAGCATGAACTTTTCACTGTGGAAAAGTTTTATTGACACGGTGTATAAATAGTTAAAACATTCATATCTTTATCCTGCTATT
>CAYYWK010000233.1:0-5484 GCA_964475345.1 uncultured Desulfobulbus sp. | reverse complement strand
ACCAGCAGATGGAGGTCTTCGATGCCGCCGGAACAGAGCGGGTCTCCCGCGAGTTGGCGGAAGAACTCGAGATCAAACCTGGCGTGCTGATCAATGCGATGCGGACCGTGGTGACCGGCCAGCTGGCCGGGCCATCGATGTTCGAGGTCCTGCCGGTCATCGGCAGGGAGCGGGTCCTTTCCCGAATGCGCGATATCGCCAGGTTCTTTCCGGCATCCTGAGTTCCATTCAGAAGCCCCAGCAGAGGAAACCACCATGGACACCACCGACAAGAGCACCACCAAGCCCGTCGACTTCATCCGCCAGATCATCGCCGAAGACCTCCGGTCCGGCAAGCACCGGACAACGGTGACCCGCTTTCCACCAGAGCCGAACGGGTTTCTGCACATCGGCCATGCCAAATCGATCTGCCTGAATTTCGGCATCGCCCTGGAAAACGGCGGCGTCTGCCACATGCGCTTCGACGACACCAACCCCAGCAAGGAAGAGGTCGAATACGTCGAATCGATCATGCGCGATGTCAAATGGCTGGGATTCGACTGGGGCGACAAGTTGTTCTACGCCTCTGACTATTTTCCTGCCCTCTACGATTATGGCGTTGAACTGATCAAACTCGGCAAGGCCTATGTCTGTCAGCTCTCCACCGAGGAAATCCGGCAATATCGAGGCACCCTGACCGAACCGGGCAAGGAGAGCCCCTGGCGCAACCGCAGCGTCGAAGAGAATCTCGACCTGTTCGCCCGCATGCGAAACGGCGAATTCTCCGAAGGCAGCCACGTGCTGCGGGCAAAAATTGACATGGCCTCGCCCAACCTGAACATGCGCGACCCGGTCATCTTCCGGATCCTCAAGGTCTCCCACCACCGGACCGGCGATACCTGGTGCATTTACCCGATGTACGACTACACCCACTGCCTTTCCGACGCCATCGAAGGGATCACCCATTCGCTCTGCACCCTTGAGTTCGAGGATCACCGGCCCCTCTACGACTGGGTCCTCGACGAACTCAAAACCCCTTGCCATCCTCAGCAGATCGAATTCGCCCGCCTCAACCTGACCTACACCGTGATGAGCAAGCGCAAGCTGCTGCAGCTGGTCAAGGAAGGCTACGTTGACGGCTGGGACGATCCGCGGATGCTGACCATCTCTGGCCTGCGCCGCCGCGGCTATACCCCGGCCTCAATCCGCAGCTTCTGCGAGGTGATCGGTCTCGGCAAGAAAGAAAGCTGGATCGACATGACCGTCCTTGAAAACGCCGTCCGCGATGACCTCAACGTTTCAGCGCAGCGGGTGATGTGCGTCCTCGACCCGGTCAAACTGGTCATTGACAATTACCCTGAAGGGCTCGTCGAAGAAATGGTGGCGATGAACCATCCTCAGAACCCCGACATGGGGACCAGGCTCCTGCCTTTTGCACGTGAGCTGTATATCGAACGTTCCGATTTCATGGAAAACCCTCCTTCCAAGTTCCACCGTCTCGGCCCCGGCAGAGAGGTCCGGCTGCGCTACGGCTACCTGGTCACCTGCACATCATTCGTTCAAGACGTGACAGGCAGGGTCCAGGAGATCCACTGCAGCTACGACCCGGCCTCCCGCGGCGGCTCGGCCGCTGATGGCCGCAAGGTCAAGGGCACCATCCATTGGGTCTCGGCGGCCCACGCCCTGAACTGCACTGTGCGGCTGTACGACCGCCTGTTCCTTGCAGAGAACCCGGAAGCCGACAAGGAAACCAGTTTCAAACTGCACCTCAACCCTGATTCACGGATCATCGTCGAACAGGCGATGGCCGAACCTTCACTCGCCGCAATCGCGCCCGGCACTCAGGTCCAGTTCGAACGCCAGGGTTTTTTCTGCACCGATGTAATCGATTCACAACCGGGACAACCGGTCTTCAACCGCATCGTCACCCTTCGCGACACCTGGGCCAGGGAGCAGCAGAAAGGTGACTGAAACGGCGCGAGCCGTTGGCCGCAGAATGGACAGCGTATCATGCAGCAAACGCGCCTGGCAGATTGTGACAGTCCGGATTGCAGGCACGGTACGCTGCCGCGCGCCACAACAGGTTGCTTTTTGCCTATGCCGGGCCACCATATCTTAGTGGCTCCTGATTTTCTTTCGATGCCTTGAAAAACCCGTTGACTGTCCCTAATGTTTGAAGTAACTAATTAAGCCGAATTCAACCTGGGGTACGGCATGGGTTTCAGAAAATTGCATCACGGGTGCCATTGTCTTGCAGACCGAGTCAGGAACTGCTGGGGCAAGGAAAAATGCCATGATCCGGTCGGTCCGCTGTCGAAAAAGGGTCAGGCCGGCAGGATTCGCATCTGCAAGGTTACAGGAGACCGTCGACTCTGCGCACGGATGGCTTCGATGGGTGTTTACCCCGGCATCGAGGCGGAATTGATCTGTCCGGAAAACGGCAGCCAGTGTCTGCTTAAAGTCGAAGGCGGAACCATCAGCCTCGACAGCAGCGTCAGTGACAATATTCTCGTCACCGGCCTGTAGAAATGGATATCACCAGCCCGGGATCCGGGCTTATTTTTTCGCCGCATCTGTTAGCGTCAACTAACTTTATCGGCACTGGAGGAGAATATGTGGGAGGACCTGATTATCTGGCCGGTCATCATAGCCGCCGCATTTTTCATCGGCCGCCGGTCATGGAAGCAGTGGCGGGCAGCCTTCACTCCGGGAAAAGGGATTTCCTGCGGATGCAGCTGTTCCGGCTGCGATTCACTCTGCGATGAACAACAGCCATTCCAGCCACGACAGTGATATGCAGACCATTTTCCTCAGGAATATGCAGAAAGGGCAAACCGGAACGATCCGGGCCATCAAGGTCGGCGGGGAGCTGGGCCGGCGTATTCGCGAAATGGGTCTGATCCCAGGCACACAGATAACCATCCACGGTCGGGCACCGTTGAACGACCCGGTGGCCATCCGGGTCATGAACGGGACCCTCACCCTGCGTAACAGCGAAGCCGATCATATCCAGGTCGACGTCGAATAAGCCCACGGCGTGGCAGCCATTTGCCATCTCCATTTTATCCAGGCCTTCATGACACCACAACTGATCATCGCCCTCGCGGGCAACCCCAACGCCGGCAAGACCACCCTTTACAACCAGCTCACCGGCGCACGCCAGCACGTCAGCAATTATCCCGGCATCACCGTCGACCACAAGGAAGGCCACCTGGAGCACAGGGGCACGGGCATCACCATAACCGACCTTCCCGGCACCTACTCAATGACCGCCTATTCGGTGGAGGAACTGGTTGCCAGGGATTACCTGATCAATCACCGGCCGGACACAGTCATCAACATTGTCGATGCCTCCAACCTCGAACGCAACCTCTACCTGACCTGTCAGCTGCTCGAGCTCGGAGTTCCGCTTGTCATCGCCCTCAACATGATCGACGTGGCAAGGGACCGCGGCATCGAGATCAGGGCCGAAAAACTCTCGGAACTGCTCGGTATCCCGGTTGTTCCGATCATCGCCCGGTCCGGTTTCGGCAAGGATCAGCTGCTCGATGCGGCACTGGCGGTTGCCGCCGAACATCGGCCGTGGCAGCCCCGGGATATTTCCTACGGCGACGACCTCGATGCCGCCGTCGCGCAACTGATGGCTGTCATCCATGGAACTGGATTCCTTGACGGCATCCATCCATCGCGCTACGCGGCAATAAAATACCTGGAAAATGACGAACAGCTCCTGCAGATGGGTCGTGAAACGGATCCGGCGACAGCTGGTCGCTTGGAGGAAATTGTCAGCAAGGTCGTCGAACACACCGTCAAGACTCTCGACGTCTACCCCGAGGCGATCATTGCCGACCACCGGTATGGGTTCATCAAATCCATTCTCCGCCAGGGTGTCGTCACCCACAAGTTCGATACCGACAGGCTCTACACCTCCGACCGGATCGACAAAGTGCTCACCAACCGCCTGGTAGGGCCGGTTATCATGCTGGCAATCCTTTTCGGCGTCTACCAGTTCACCTTCACCTGGAGCGAGACGCCGGTTGCCTGGCTGGAAGGCTTCTTCGGCTGGCTGTCGGCCCTGTTCGACGGCGTTCTTCCCGAGGGACTGGTGAAATCCCTCGTGATATCAGGGATAATCGATGGTGTCGGCGGTGTCCTCGGCTTCGTGCCGTTGATCATGTTCATGTTCTTTGCCATCGCCGTGCTCGAGGATACCGGCTATCTCGCCCGGGTCGCCTACATGATGGACCGGATATTCCGCATCTTCGGCCTGCATGGTTCGTCGGTAATGCCCTTCATCGTTTCCGGAGGCATCGCCGGCGGCTGCGCGGTGCCGGGAGTCATGGCTACCAGGACCCTGCGCTCACCGAAAGAGCGAATGGCCACGCTGCTGACCGTCCCCTTCATGAACTGCGGCGCCAAGATGCCGGTACTGGCACTGCTGATCGGCACCTTCTTCAGCGAAAACAAGGCCCGCTACATGTTCCTTTTCACGCTGCTGGCCTGGGTGGTCGCCCTGCTCGCCGCCAAGCTGCTCCGTTCCACGGTGCTGCGCGGCGCCCCGACCCCCTTTGTCATGGAACTGCCACCCTACCGTTTCCCGACCGTCCGCGGTCTGCTGATCCACACCTGGGAGAGGACCTGGCAGTACATTAAGAAAGCCGGCACAGTCATCCTCGGCATATCGATTCTGCTCTGGGCCCTGATGACCTTTCCGCAGTTGCCGGAACAGCGGCTGGCCGGATTCGACAGGGAACGGCAAGCCGCCGAGGCAGCCTTTCCGGAGATGGTCGTAGACCAGGTGGACGGTGGCGGGGAGGAACACTCCGGCCCGGCTGCGGACCTTGCGGGACAACTGGCGGAAATCGATATGCGGCAGTCTGAGGAAGCTCTCAGGCATTCCGTGGCAGGCCGCATCGGCACGGCCATCGAGTCGATCACCCATCTCGCCGGTTTCGACTGGCGCACCAACATCGCGCTGCTCGGCGGTATCGCCGCCAAGGAGGTGATCATCTCGACTCTCGGCACCGCCTATTCGTTGGGGGAAGTGGATGTCGAGGCCGCCGATTCCCTGGGCGACCGCCTGAAAAAAGATGAGAACTGGAACCGGGTGGTGGCGGTGGCGGTCCTCGTCTTCATCATGTTCTACGCCCCTTGCTTCGTCACCGTGGTCTGCATCGCCAGGGAGGCGTCATGGCGTTGGGCCTTCTTCTCCATTGGCTTCAACACCGTCTTTGCTTTCGTCCTTGCTGTCGCGGTGTATCAGGTCGGGAACTTCCTCGGCCTCGGCTAGATCCTGAAGTCGGCGCGGAGCCCCTGTGCCGGAGCAAGCGACTGCCCCTGCCGGGGCATCACTCGATGCGGATCGAACCGATGCCGCTGTCCGGCTCCCCTTCTTCTTCCGGTTCGGCGATGGCGGCAACCGCCGGTTCCACCCTCGAGGCCCGTTCATGGATGACCGGCGGGCGCGACGCCTGCGCGTCCTCCCCGCTGTCGCCCGCGTCCGGT
>CAYYWK010000232.1:0-5495 GCA_964475345.1 uncultured Desulfobulbus sp. | reverse complement strand
CGAAGGCGGCAACTTCGGTCTGTTCACCAACAACGAGACGATGAAAAAGCTCAACGCCAAGATGTATGCCGAGGCCAAGCGTCTCGGCGTCAAATGGATACTTGGCGGCGAGTGCGGGCATATGTGGCGTGTGCTGCACCAGTACATGGACACGATGAACGGCCCGGCCGACTTCCTGGAGATGCCGAAATCGCCGATCACCGGGACGGTGTTCGGCAATGCCGCCTCGACGAAGATGGTCCATATCAGCGAATTCACCGCCGACCTGATCAAGCATGGCAAACTGAAGCTCGACAAGAGCCGCAACAGCCACGTCAAAGCAACCTTCCATGATTCGTGTAATACCTCCCGAGCAATGGGATTGCTGGATGAACCTCGTTATATCCTTGACCACGTCGTCGACTGGGTGGAGATGCCGGAGAACACCATCCGCGAGCAGACCTTCTGCTGCGGGTCCGGTACAGGTCTGAACACCGATGAAATCATGGAACTGCGGATGCGGTCGGGATTGCCCCGCGCCAACGCCGTCAAATACGTGCATGAAAAACATGACGTCAACATGCTTTCCTGCGTGTGTGCAATCGACAGGGCGACACTGACCTCACTGATGAACTACTGGAATCCCGATGTCAGGGTCTGCGGAGTGACGGAATTGGTCGGTAACGCGCTTGTGCTTGAGGGTGAAACACGAGGCGAACTGGATGACGGCCTCAGAACATTGCTGTAATTCCTGATCGGGATAGAGGAGCCAAACATGTACAATAAAGGAACTATCATACCGGGGTTGGTGATTTTCATCGTCTTCGTGACCTTCCCCCTCTGGTATAACGGATTGAATGCCGGTACCGTACCGAAACCCGATCTTCCGGTGGGTCAGAAGGAGTGCGTTGCTCCGGCTGCCGAGATGCGGGATACCCACATGAAACTGCTCAATGAGTGGCGTGATGCCGTGCTACGCGAGGATGATCGCGTGATGGTGAAAGTCGGCGGCAAAGAGTACCGGAAGGGATTGCAGATGGCCTGCATGCAGTGCCACACGGACAAAGAAAAATTCTGTGACTCCTGCCATACCTATGCGGCAGTAGAGCCCACATGCTGGGACTGCCATCTGACTCCTAAAGAGGCGGCAGCGAAGAAGGAGACCCACTAATGGATAATACGAGAAGAAAATTCCTGAAGATCGCCGGGGCTGCTGCTCTGGCAGGTATTGGCGCCCCTGCGCTGGTCAAATTGACATCCTCGCCGGCCTTTGCTTCATCCGAGCCTGCTGCCGGTCACGGCGCAGCGCATGGCGGGCATGGTGAGGTGACGGCAGCTACAGGTGTCAGGCTGGGCATGGTCATCGACATGCGGAAATTCGCGGAGCAGCCGGAGATGCTCGACGCCGCAATCGCCGCATGCAACAAAGTCCATAACATCCCGCAGTTCCAGAATGATCGCAAAAACGAGATCAAATGGATCTGGAAAGCGCCGTACGCCAATGTCTTCCCTGAGCAGGACAGCGTGCACAAATCGCAAATGGCGGCCACCAAACCCTTTGCCGTGCTCTGCAACCATTGTGACAATCCTTCATGCGTCAAGGCCTGCCCGACCAAGGCAACCTTTGTCCAGCCTGAGAACGGCATCGTCGCCATGGACTTCCACCGCTGCATCGGTTGCCGGTTCTGCATGGCGGCGTGTCCGTATGGCGCCAGGAGTTTCAACTGGCAGGATCCCCGGCCGTTCATCACTGCCTACAACCCTGATTTCCCCACCCGCATGCGCGGTGTCGTGGAAAAATGCAACTTCTGCGGCGAACGCCTGGCACTCGGCCTTGAACCGGCCTGTGTTGAGGCCTGCAAAGGCATAGGGGCCATGGTTTTCGGCGACCTCAATGATCCCGATTCCGAGATCAGGAACGTCCTGGACAAGGAATTCACCATCCAAAGAAACCCTGCTGCCGGCACCAGACCGTCAGTCTATTACATAGTGTGAGGTTGTCATGATTGAGAAAGTCTTAAAGGGCAAATCGACATACTGGACCTGGCTGGCAGTGCTCGGCACCTTCATAGCCATCGGTGCCATCTGTTACATCCGGCAGTACAAATTCGGTCTAGGGTTGACCGGCATGAGCCGTGACGTCTCATGGGGTCTGTACATTTCCCAGTTCACGTTTCTGGTCGGTGTCGCGGCCGGAGGATTGATGCTGGTCCTCCCCTACTATGTGCATGACTACAAAGTGTTTGGCCGCATCACCATTCTCGGAGAGTTCCTCGCGATCTCGGCATTGATCATGTGCCTGATGTTCATCATGGCAGATCTCGGTCAACCGCTGCGCGGCTTGAACGTCATCTTCTTCGCCACCCCGCATTCCATGCTGTTCTGGGACATGTGCGTACTCTGGGGCTACCTGATCCTCAACTGTCTCTGTGGCTGGGTAATACTGACTGCTGAACGCAAGCAGGTTCATCCGCCCAAATGGATCTATATCTTCGTGTACATCTCCATCCCCTTCGCCGTTTCGATCCACACCGTCACGGCGATGCTGTACTGCGGTCTGCCGGGGCGGCATTTCTGGCTGTCCGCGATCATTGCGCCGCGGTTTCTTGCCTCGGCCTTTGCCGCTGGCCCTTCCCTGATCGTTCTTGCCTGCCTGATCATGCGGCGCTTTGCCAATTTCGACGCCGGCAAGGAGGCGCTGCAGAAACTGACCACCATCATCATGTATGCCGCCATCATCAACACCTTCTTCTTCCTGCTGGAGTTTTTTGTCGGCTACTACTCAGAAGTACCCGGGCATATGCACAGCCTTGAATACCTGTTCTTCGGTCTGGAACATGATGGCCATGTCTACAACAATCTCGTTCCGTTCATGTGGACTGCAGCCGCGTTCAGCTTCACGGGGCTTGGCATTCTTGCCTACATGAAGATCGCCAAGATCTTCGACTACCGGCTGATCGGCATTGCGGCAGCGCTGATATTCTTCTCCCTGTGGGCGGATAAGGGGCTTGGGTTTGTTTTCGGCGGCTTTGTGCCGAATCCGCTGAACGAGGTCATGGAATATATCCCGACAGCCAACGAGATTGGAATTACACTCGGCATCTGGGCTACAGGTTTCTTCATCCTGACCCTTCTGTATAAGATCGCCGTTGGTGTGGAGCACGAAGTGGAAGCGTGATTTCACCAGTGTGCATTGAAAAAGCCCCCGATTTTTCGGGGGCTTTTTTTTTGTTCCCATCTCGGCTATAGTTTGTCCTGCTCAATGAAATGCACAGGAGGGATGCAGGGTATCAGTGGAGTCCAGAAGAATCCTGATCATATTCTACTCGTTCAGCAGCCAGACCAGGAACGTGGTGAATGGGTTGGTGAAAGGCCTCGAAGAGGGCGGTGTCGAGGTCTGGACCGAGCAGCTGAGAACTGCGCAGCCATTGCCTTTCCCAACAGGATCGTATCTGAAAGCCTTCAGGTTGATGACTGCCGCCTTTCTGAAGAGACCTATTGCAATCAGTCAACCTGATCGACGCTGCTACGGCAGATGGGATCTCGTCATCTGTGCCGGACCGACATGGTCGTATCATCCCAGCGGGCCCATGCTGTATTTTCTCAGGACCTATGCAGCGGAACTGCTGGCCCAGCACCATGTCCTGCCGTTGATCTGCTGCAGGACATACTGGCGGCTGCATGCGCGGGTACTCAGCGATCTTCTGCTGGCGGCAGGAGCCAGGGTCATGCAACCACTGGTTTTCCAGCATCCGTTGCCGGGATTCTGGAGCGCAGTGGGGGTGTTCGTCAAGCTTGCCGGAAAAATGCCCCGTTTCCTGCGGCCGATGCTCCAGAACCACTCTCCGAGATTCGGCATCACCGCGCAGCAGATCGAAGAAGCCAGAGAGATGGGGAAAAAGCTTGCGCAAGCGGTGAAGTCAGGAGAGGGTGATCAGGACTTCCGCTTTGTTGGGAGGCCACTCTAATAGAAGCTGCCTGAGAGGTAGAGCTGGGCGATCTGTTGTATGCTGTCTATGAAGAACAGATAGCCGAGTGCGGCGAGTGATAAGAATGGGCCGAAGGGGATACGTGTCGCTAACCCGTGTCTCCGCTGCACCAGCATGACAATGCTGCCCGCGATCGCTCCTGTCAGGGAGCTGCTGAAAATAACGAAAGGCAGGGACTGCCAACCGAGAAACGCCCCGATCATCGCCAGCAGTTTGATGTCGCCGCCGCCCATCCCTTCCTGCTTGCGCAGCATGGAGTAAAGTACGGCGATTGCCCCCAGCGATCCTCCGCCGGCCATGATGCCTATAAGGGAGGACTGCCAGGAGAGCAGCGGGTTGAAAAATGACAGGGAAAAGCCTACGAGGATTCCCGGCAGACTGATTACATCAGGGATGATCTGGTGGCGCAGGTCGATCCAGATGATGACCAGCAGGGAGGCGCAAAAAAGGAAAAAGCCCGCCCCTGGGATTGTCAGCCCGAAGCGATGCAGCACAGCCGCCGAGAGACATGCCATCGACAGTTCGACGAGTGGATACTGCAGGGAGATGCTGCAGCTGCAATGACCGCATTTGCCCCTGAGCAGGAGGTAGCTGAAAACCGGAATATTCTCGAACCATCTGAGCCTGTTCCGACAGACAGGACAGTGGGAGGGGGGGAAAACGATCGATTCGCCCGGTTCAGGCAGCCTGAGGATCACGACATTCAGAAAACTGCCGACGATTGCGCCAAAAATTGCAGCGAAAATCAAAAGTTGAGGATCACTGTCCATCAGGGTGTCCACTATTCTGCATTTCTGAGAAGATATCCATTCATACCGAAATTATTGTAAACAGGCCGATGATTCAATACCAGGAAAAAGCAACCGTAACATTGCGGGAGCAACTGTCAAACGAAAACGTCCGGCTGACGCTGCACACTCCGCATATCGCGACCGCCGCAACACCAGGGCAGTTTGTGATGGTGCGGGTTGGCAGCGGCAGGGATCCCCTCTTAAGAAGGCCCTTCTCCATTCACAGGGCCGGAATGGACGGCACTATCCAGATCTACTTCAAGGTCGTCGGGCGGGGAACGGCGCTGCTGGCCGGTGCCAGGGAAGGTGACGCGCTGTCGGTACTCGGGCCGCTGGGCAATGGGTTCCAGTTCTCTGAAAAACCCGCCTGCCTCGTCGGTGGGGGATTGGGCATTGCCCCGATGCTGTTTCTTGCCGACAGGCTCAATGCCAGGGGAGCGGACAGAACCCTTGATAGGGTCATCCTCGGCGGGCGGACCAGATCCGAGGTCGAACCGCTGGTTGCGGATTTCGAAACCACCGGCATTGCCGTAACTGTCACCACCGATGACGGGTCGTACGGCCAGCGCGGGTTCGTCACGAAAGCTTTCGCCTCGCTCAGCCTTCCTGCGGACTGCGCAGTTTACTGCTGCGGGCCTGAACCGATGATGGCCGGCATGGCGCTGCTCTCCAGGGAGAGGAACCTGCCCTGCCAGGTATCGGTGGAGAGCGTCATGGCGTGCGGACTGGGGGCATG
>CAYYWK010000231.1:0-5504 GCA_964475345.1 uncultured Desulfobulbus sp. | reverse complement strand
TGATCTGCCGCGTCGCCTCCAGGCCGTCCATCTCCGGCATCTGGATGTCCATCAGGACGATGTCGAAATCCTGCCGGCCGCCGCGGATCATTTCCACCGCCTCGCGACCGGTACCGACTACCTCCACCGTGTAACCGGCCTTCTGCAGCATCATCACCGCCAGCTTCTGGTTGACGGCGTTGTCCTCGGCAAGCAGCAGGCGAACGGAGTGCTTGATTTCCTCCCGGACCGAGTACTGGGTGACCAGCTTCGTCTCCATCGTCGGCAGGTCCGGCGCTGCCTGGGTGCTGAGCATTTTCGCGAGGGTCCGCAGCAGGATATGGCGACGGGCCGGCTTGGTCAGGAAGGCGTTGAAGCCCATCTCCCGGCAGCGTGCTGCAACCTTTTCCGCCGAGGAGGTGTAAGCGAGCAGGGGGAGACCGGGGCGGGCAAGATTGGCGGCGCGGATCGCAGCGGCGAGGTCGAATCCGTCGATCGCCGGCATCTGCAGGTCGAGGATGGCCAGGTCGAAGGCCTTGCCTGCCGCCTCGGCTTCCCGCAGGAGGGCGACGGCGCGGCTGCTGTCGAGCAGGGTGGTGACCTTAAGGCCGGCTGTACTCAGGATGTTGGAGAGGATCTCGTTATTGACGGGGTTGTCGTCGACCACCAGCACTCTGACACCCTGCAGATCGTGGCGGGTTTCCGGAGCCGGCTGGGGCTGCTCCGCCCTTTTCATGGTCGAGGTGTAGTGGAAGGTGGTGCCCACTCCTTCGACGCTCTCGACCCAGATGTCGCCGTCCATCAGCCGGGCGATCTTGCGGGAAATCGACAGGCCGAGGCCGGTGCCGCCGTACTTGCGGGTGGTTGAGCCATCCGCCTGCCGGAAGGCCTCGAAAATAGTTTCGAATTTCGATTCCGGCAATCCTATCCCGGTGTCACGGATCCGGCAGTGCAGCGTGATAGTTTCGGCATCCTCCCCAGCCACGTTGATAGCCAGTTCCAATTCACCCTGCTCGGTGAATTTGGCCGCATTGCCGAGGAGGTTGACCAGCACCTGCCGGAATCGTCCGGGATCGCCTTTGATCGCGGCCGGCAGGGCGCTGTCGATGCGGCAGAGAACCTCGATCTGCTTGCCGGCAACCCTCGGCCTGACCAGATCGCAGACATCATGGGCGGTGATCTCGGGATCGAAGTCGATGTACTCGAGTGTCATCTGGCCGGCCTCGACCTTCGAGAAGTCGAGGATATCGTTGATCAGGCTGAGCAGCGCCTCGCCGCTGCGCTTGATCGTCATCGCGCTGTCAAACTGCTCCTCGTCGAGGCTGGTCGCCAGCAGCATGTCGGTGAAGCCGATGATACCGTTCATCGGTGTGCGGATCTCGTGGCTCATCGATGCCAGGAACTCGCTCTTGGCAATGCTTGCGGCCTCGGCGGCGAGTTTCGACTTGCGCAGTTCCCGGGTCTGTTTTCTGATCTCCGACTGCAGGGTTCTTGAATAATGTTCCTGCTGCTCCTGGATGATCGCGTAGCTCCGCTGGGTTTCTTCCAGCATCTCCTGGTACTTGGTTTCCAGGACCTGGGTCTTCCGGTCGAACTGCTTTCTCTGGATAGCCAGTTTCTTGAGGGTCCTCTCCAATTCCTTCCTGGAGCGGTACAGGTCGATGGCCAGTTCGATCAGGGCGGCGTCGTCGCGGGCTGCGCCTGCTTTCGGTTTGAACTGCAGTGACAGGCCGAGGTCGGGCAGAGTGAGGGAAAAACCTCCGGAATCGTCGATGGAGATGGGAGCGGCCGGTTCACCGCCAGCCTGTTCCTGCGGCCCCTGCTGCTGGTTGATCACCGTCTCCAGGTGTGGCAGCGCCTTGCTGAAAAAATCCAGCAATTCTGCTGAGTCGTCGGCAGCGGTGCCGTCCCGGCCAAGAAGGGTGCCGATCTCCATGGTCAATTGCCTCCCTCCGAGCCATAGACGTCCTGGGCCTTGGCCATCTCTTCGGGGAGGTCTTCCATCAGGACGGCGTATTCGTCGGCATTGTCGCGGATATGCGTGATCAGCGGGAGCGAGATCTGGATTTCCATCGCAGGGAGCGTGGTATGGCCGAGCTGGGCGGTGAGGTATTCGGCGATCTGGATGATACCGGTGATGCTTTCCGGACGGATCGCCTCGAAGAGGGTGTGGTGGTCGCGGATAGCCTCCTGGATGGCCGGCGGCATCGACCATTCGAGAGCCAGCAGATGGCCGATTTCGCAATGGTCTGTGCCCAGGAAATGCCGTTCCTGATCGATCATCTCGGTTGCGCTGCGGCTGCTGGCGCAGGTCTGAAAAAACTCCTCGGGCTTGACCTGCTCCTCGACGATAATCCCAAAATCATGAAGTATACCGCATAGATAGGCGTCGTCGCCGTTGATCCCGAAGATTCTCTCCGCCACCATCTTGCTGCAGATGCTGACCGCCGCGCAGTGCATCCACAGACGTTTGCGGGAGAAGACCGCCTGGGCCTGTTTTTCTTTGAAGATATTCTTGAGGGCGTCGGTGACGGCGAGGTTGTGCAGGTTCTTCATGCCGATGAAGGCCACTGCGCGGCTGATGGAGTCGACTTTCTGGGCCAGCCCGTAGAATGGGCTGTTTACCAGCCGCAGCAGACGGACGACGAGGATGGGATCCATCTTGATCACCTCCTCGAATTCCTTGATGGTCGAATTGCTGTCGGCAAGCAGTTTCGACAGCCTCGTCACAACATGGGGCAGTGTCTGGATGTCGCTGAATCTGGCAATGATTTCTTTGGCTGGGGTCATGGCGGACTGTGGGGAAAGGGTGGTCAGCTGGCGGCGATTTCCCGCTTGGCAATGGCCTCGCTCTTGACGCGGTCGAGCAGTTCCGACAGCACCGGTTTGATGTTCTCGCGGATGTCGCCGGCGACGAGGATGAACAGCAGGTCGTCGCCGGGATGGAAGGTGCCGGCATGGGCTTCGATGACGATGTCGAAGATGCCCTCCCTGCGGAGGTATTCCTGCCGCAGATCCTCTATCCGTCGATGATCCGGGGTGACTTCCAGGGCGGTGACGCGGGAACGATCCTTTCTCGACCAGTTCCGGACCACACCGTTATGCACCAGGATCATTCCGACATTGTCGGCGAAGCCCGGCCGTTTTTTCATTTCTGCGATTGCCTGTGAAATATCCATGGTGTTCTCAAGAGGTTTTGGGGATGATGCCGTGATCTGCCGGCCGGTATTCCATGCAGCCGGTTAAACAGAGGCTTTCCGCGCCACGCTGCTGGAGGCCCGGCGGCGGTCAACCGGTTGTCCGGTTGTCTTTCTGGTCTCTGGTGTGAAACTGCTGCCGCTTTTTGTGAAAGAAGTCAATGGAGACCTTGTCGAACACCAGCACCAGTTGCCTGCCCGGCTGGATTCTCGCCGCGTTCTCGAGCTTGTTCAGGCGCTGCAGGACGACGGGGGGAGTGGCTGTCCATTTGGCCAGCAGGTGCAGGGACTCGCCCGGCTGCACCTGTATCTTGCCGTAGCGCTTGCCGTTATGGACGGTGGTCTTGTAGACGGCGAGGCGGGAGACCTTCTTGCCGCTTGTGGCCGAACCTCCGGGGCTGGCCGCCTTGCTCCCGGTGGTGGGGATGCTGAGTTTCTGGCCGCTGCGGATCACCGAGCCTTCCAATCCGTTGGCACTGGCCAGTGCCTGCGGCGAGACGCCGTACCGGGTCGCTATAACGGTCAGGTTCTCGCCGGGTCGCACCTGGTGGATCGTGCCGGGGGCACTCTGGGAAGGTTTTTTGCTGTCCCTTGCAGCGATGGCCGGCTGCGCGGCCTGGCGCGCGGCCGGCAGGCGCAGAGCATATCCGGCCGGGATGTTCCTGGCGCCGGAGAAGACTTCCGGCCTGAGCGCCGGATTGAGCCGCTCGATGGTGCCTGCCGACACCCCGAAGTGTTTTTTGACGTGGCTGATGCCGGCGCTCTTCTTCAGGGTGACGCTGCGGGTCGGTTCCGGACGGGCCAGGCGGATCGATGGGTCGCCCTCCATCTCCTTGGCGCTGGCGAGGGCGGCCAGGAATTCCGAGTAGAAATTCCTGGAGGCAAACTTGAAGTGGCCTTTATCGTATTCCAAGAAGATGCGTTCGTAGGAGCCTTTTTCATTGAGGGCCCGCCTCATCCCGGCTGTTCCGTAGTTGTAGGAGGTCAGGGCCAATGGCCAGGTTCCCAGCTGCTCATGGCTGTTCTTGAGGTACCTGGCGGCAGCGTGGGCTGCAATGAGCGGGTCGCTACGCTCGTCGACGGCCCTGTCGATGCGGAGATAGTTCTTGCCGGTGCCCTTGGTGAACTGCCAGATCCCCGAGGCCCCGACCTTGCTGAAGGCGGAGGTATCGAAGGACGACTCGACGTGGGGCAGATAGGCCAGGTCCTCCGGCAGTCCATGGGAACGGAAGATTTCCTTGATGGACGAAATGTAGGCGCCGGAACGGACGACGCCTTCATGGAACCGCTCCTTCATGCCGGTCTGGATCCTGATGGATTCAGCGGCGGCCGCCATTCGCCGGGTAGAGTTTCTGCCGGCGAACATCCCCGCGACCCGCCTCTCTTCAGCGGTGACCGCGGCAGAGCGGGAAAGCCTGGTGAGCATGTTGCGGTACTGCTGTTTCTTGCGGTCGAGCAGCAGCTTGTTGGCCTTGTCCGCCCCGGGCAGATTCTTGTCGAGGGTGGTCACCACCTCATAGATGACGGAGAGGTCGTTTTTATCATGGATGACAGCCTGGTGTTTGGAATATCTGGTGTAGACGTCCTTCCAGAATGCAACATTGTCCTCGATGACCGGATAGAGCGGGAAAAGCCCGCTTCCCTTGGTGGAAGCGGCGATGGCCGGTGCGGCGACCAGCATGCAGATGATGAGGATGGCGCAACTCAGCAGGAGCCGGTGGGTAACGGAAAGGATCGTCGGGGTGTTGATCTTCATGCTTGATAAACCGGGGAAAAATGGTTCGATATTGATTATATATCATATCGGATCGCGGATCGGAACTGTTTTCCCCGCGCTATAGCAGGAAAACAATCAGAATCACAGGAATAAACAGGGACCGATATGTACACACCGATACTGGCTTCACTCGGCTACGTCATTTCACCGGATCGCCGTCAGACGCTGCTCGTCCACCGCAATCGTCGCCGGGATGATCAGCATCTCGGTAAATACAATGGCCTGGGTGGCAAGATGGAGCCATTCGAGGATATTTTTCATTGTCTTGTCAGAGAGATAGAGGAGGAAGCGGGGATCATCTGCGAGAAAACGGTACTGCGGGGAACGATCAACTGGACCGGCTTCGGGCCGCAGGGCGAGGACTGGTTCGGCTTCATCTTCCGTATCGATGCCTACTCGGGAACGGTGAAATCCGCCAATGCCGAGGGGGAACTGCTGTGGGTGGATATCGATCTCCTCGATACTTTGCCGATGTGGGAGGGGGACAGGTTTTTCCTGCCGCTGGTTTTTGATGACGATCCGAGGGTATTCCATGGATACATGCCGTACAG
>CAYYWK010000230.1:0-5508 GCA_964475345.1 uncultured Desulfobulbus sp. | reverse complement strand
GGCGGCCCGACTATCCTGGTCATCCATCTCGTGTACGATCTTGCCGACGCTCATGCCGAGGAAGGTATAGACCTGACCCATCCAGGCGGCGTCTCGGGATGCCAGGTAATCGTTGACCGTCACCACGTGCACCCCCTTGCCGGCCAGACCGTTGAGGTAGACGGGCAGGGTCGAGGTCAGGGTCTTGCCCTCGCCGGTCTTCATCTCGGCGATCTTGCCCTGGTGGAGGATGATGCCGCCGACCAGCTGCACATCATAGTGGCGCTCACCGAGCACCCGACGGGCCGCCTCGCGCATGACCGCGAAAGACTCGGGCAGCAGGTCGTCGAGCGGTTCGCCTTTGGCCAGCCGCTCCCTGAAGGCCACCGTCCGTGCCGTCAGGGCGGCGTCATCGAGCGGCTGCACCGTCTGTTCCAGTTCGTTGATTCGGTTGACCAGCGGCTGGATCTGTTTCAGGACCCGGTCATTCTTGCTGCCGAAAATCTTGGTGAGTAGTGTTCCGATCATCTGTCTAGGTCAATGGATGTGAATAAGTTCGTTGCAGGTGAATCCCTGAAGATCCGGATTCCCAGTATTTTTCAGAAAGCCCGCACCCCGGCGGTCGTCCCCGAAGGCCAGGCCGCTCAATCCCCTCATGAGCGATGGCAGCGGCTCGCTCCAGAATCCTGCGGTTTGACAGCAAACTCCAGCGGAAAACCCCGTCAAACGAACAACCAGGCCCCCGGGACGAGGCACAAGTGCGCCGGTTTCCCAGGTCGGAGGCCTTCCGGAACGCAGCCGACCGGAATCCGCCTGCCGGTTCAGGTGGCGCCACCGGGGGATTCTTACCTGCCATCGCCCTGCCGTTCCCTGCCGTTCCCAAGCAGTGGGGCGATCAGCGCCGAACCGGTTGTGGAAATGGACTGCTGCGGAGAAAATGTGGACTGGAACAGCGACTGACCGGTCCATGCTCCGAGGATAAACATCCACAGGCAGGTGCAGACGACTGCCACGGCCAGGCCGACGATGCCGGTCCAGCTCAGTTCGAATCTGACCTTCCTGCTGACTTTCTTCTCCCGCGCGGCCATCCCTACATCTTTTC
The DNA here is from genome assembly GCA_964475345.1 of uncultured Desulfobulbus sp. Classification (GTDB taxonomy): domain Bacteria; phylum Desulfobacterota; class Desulfobulbia; order Desulfobulbales; family Desulfocapsaceae; genus Desulfoprunum. Next base: position 4,427 of record CAYYWK010000230.1, on the reverse strand, counting down.
CGGGGCCGTCAGGCCGACAAAGGCCAGACCGTTGGCAAGGACCACGAGCAGGGCCTCCACCAGGCGGAGCCGAGCCTGGCTCAGTGCGGCATCCTCGGTGATTACTTTGTGCTTGTTATAGTAACTATGGAACTGACCCGCAAGTTCCATCAGGTAAAAAATCACCTTGTGCGGCGCCAGTTCCAGGGCGGCGTTCTCGATCATGCCCGGGAAGCCCGACATGGTCTTCAGCAGCTGCATCTCCTCCGGCTGGGTCAACAGGGAGCTGTCGGTCTCGGCGCATGCCGCCCGCTCTACGCCCTTCTCCCTTGCCTGGGCCAGGATCGAGCAAAGCCGGGCATGGGCATACTGGACGTAGTAGACGGGATTTTCCTGGCTTTCCCTGGTGGCCAGGTCGAGGTCGAACTCGAGCTGGCTGTCGGCCTTGCGCATCATGAAGAAAAAGCGGACGACATCGACGCCCACCATGTCGATCAGTTCATCGACAGTGACAAAGGTGGCCTTGCGTGTGGACATCTTCACCTGCCTGCCGTCCCTGGTCAGGGTCACGAACTGGTGCAGAACCACGGTAACCTTGCTGTCGTCATAACCCAGCGCCCGCACCCCGGAGAGGACATCGGGAACCGTGGCGATGTGGTCGGAACCGAAGATGTTCACCAGCCAGTCGAAATTACGGCGGAACTTCTCCCGGTGGTAGGCGATATCGGGCAGGCGGTAGGTCGGCTCGCCGGTGTTCTTGATGATCTCCCGGTCCTTCTCCTGGCCGAATTCGGTGGTCCTGAACCAGACTGCACCGTCCTTCTCGTAGACATGGCCCTTGGCCCGCAGCTCCGCCACCACCTCGTCGATCTTGCCATCCTCGTAGAGCGAATGCTCGTTGAAATAGTTGTCGAAGGTGATTCCCATCCTGGCAAGCGTCGCCGAGATGTCGGCGAAAATATGCCGTTCAGCCTTCTCCTTGAACGGAGTGACGTCGGCATGGTTTTTCAGTGAGTCACCGGCTTCCTCGACCAGCGAGCGGGCGATGTCATAGATGTAGTCGCCCTGGTAGCCGTCTTCCGGAAATTCGCCGTGCAGCCCGAGGAGCTCGAGGTAGCGGGCCCGGGTCGATTCGCCGAGCACCCGCATCTGCCTCCCGGCGTCGTTGTAGTAATATTCACGGAAGACGTCGTGACCGGTCACCGCCAGCAGCCGGGCGATCGCATCGCCGAGGATGGCCTGGCGGCCGTGGCCGATGCTCAGCGGCCCGGTGGGATTGGCGCTGACGAACTCCACCATCACCTTCCGGCCGCCGCCGACGCTGCTGTGGCCGAAGGCTCGGCCGCTGTCGATGATCTGCGGGATCACCTCCCGCCATACCCCGGTATTGATGAAGATGTTGACAAATCCCGGTCCAGCGACCTCGACGCGATCCACCAGGTCGTTGTGCCTGGCCAGCAGCGAGGCGATGGTGGCGGCCAATTGGCGGGGGTTGGCCTTCTCGATTCCGGCAAGCACCAGGGCCATGTTGGTGGCGTAATCACCCTGACCTTCCCGTTTCGGCAACTCCAGGGCGTATTTCCCGGCCCCGGCGGCGGTCCAGTGGCCCGCGCCCACACCCTCCAGGAAACACTCGTCGAGGACATTTTTCAATCGTGAACGGATCATAATTTTGTGTGCGTATACGTTCTGCTGTTATTCTTGCCGAAGAGACAGAGTACCTCATAGCTGATGGTCCCCATCCAGCCGGCCACCTCGTCCGCCGTAATTTCGTCATTGCCCTGCCGGCCAAGCAGGACAACCTCGTCGCCGACCTCCACCCCCTCAATTCCGGTGACATCCACCATGCACAGGTTCATGCAGACCCTGCCGCGCACCGCCGCCCGCTGCCCGCGGACCAGCACTTCTCCCCTGTTGGAGAGATCGCGGAGGAAGCCGTCTTCGTAACCGACCGGCAGGACGGCGATCCTGGAGGGCCGGGTGGTGGTGTAGGTATGGCCGTAGCTGATGCCATAGCCGGCCGGCACTTCCCTGACCTGAGCCACCCGGGTGACAAACGACATCACCGGCCGGAGCCTTGCACCGGCGACGGTGTTTTCACCGCTGCCGCCGTCCGGATAACAACCGTAGAGGGCAATGCCTGCCCGTACCATGTCGCAGTGCATCTCCGGGAAATACAGCGTCGCCGCGGAATTGGCAATATGGCGAACGCCGCTGCTGACGCTGCCCCGCGCTGCGAGCACTGCCCTGAAGGAGGAAAATATGCGCGGCGTGCTGGCCGCCCCGTGCCGGTCGGCCTCCGGCAGGTGGGCCATGATCCCTGCCAGGTGAATTCCCGGCAAGGCCTCGATTCTCTCCAGAAAAGCCGGCACCTCCGCCGGCAGCAGGCCGAGCCGGCCCATGCCGCAGTCCACCTTCAGGTGCACGCCGATCTCCCGGCCGCTGGCCACCGCCACCTGCGAGAGCGCACGGAGGTCCTGGTCGAGGAAGACGACGGGGGTCAGGTCGTGGAGGATGAACTGCTCCGCCTCTTGCGACTGAAAACCGAGGAGCACGTAGATTCTGCCCGCGATACCGGCACGCCTCAGGGCAACCGCCTCCACCAGTTCGGCAACCCCGAAGTTCAGACAGCCGCATCCGGCCAGCGCCTGGGCGGACTCGGTCATCCCGTGTCCGTAAGCATCGCCCTTTACCATCGCCATCACCGCGACCCCGTCGCCGACGACTTCGGCAATGGTGCGGAAATTATGGCAGAGCGCCTGACAGTCGATGACGATCTGGTTCCGCGATGCCACCTGTGCGTGTTCAGTTGCCATAGCTCTCCTCAGTTGATCTGTCGATGCACCCGCCAGGCAAGCCTGCTTGACAGCACCAGGGCCCAGCCGATGGCCACATACAGTGTACCGAGCAGCGATTTCGGCAGAGCCGACTGGCGGAGGACGAAACCTGCCGTCATCATCGCCATCACCAGCAGCCAGGTCTTGTACGAATAGACCGCCCCGAGACATGTCGCCCCTGAAAAACGGAGAATCCGTTCAATGCCCCTCTGAGCCGTCCGGTCGAGGATCAGCAGGGACTTGCCGCTGCCCAGCAGCAGCGCCGGCACGACCAGCCAGAATTCCCCCGCCGCATACAGCCACTGCCCGCCCCGGGCCACCAGCCACAGGCCGACAGTCGTCCAGAGAACAGCCGACAGCAGCAGGTGAACCCGTTTGTCGACGCCAGGTGTGAAGCGTTTCAATCCGCTGCGCGGCACAAGCTCATCCCCGAGAAAAAGACAAGCCCATCCCCCGACAGGAGGATGGGCTCGATATGCAACCTGGTGGGCGCAGCGATTACATTTCTGTTACAGTAATGGCGTTCTCAGGACATACCTCAACGCAGGTTTCGCAACCGAGACACTCGTCCATCTCGACCGGCTCGGCCTTGCCGTCAACCATTTCGAATACCTGAGCGGGACATGCTGCAACACACTCTTCGTCACCTACGCACTTGTCTTTATCGACTACAACCTCAAACATGATTCACCTCCATAAAGTGAGAATTAATATAAGTATTTGTCATACTTATTCAGCAATCCAAACACCTGCACGAATCCTTTGTTTCGTGTAATCATGCAATATCCCAAGCCCGATTGTTTGTCAAGGAAAAATGGCCGGCAAAAAATGAGTGCAATATAAACGCCTTGGCAGACATAGATTTCCCGTACTTACGGGGATTTCCGCTTCTGGCCGTTCTCTCTGCCAGCGCTTCGCCATCCTCCCGCGAGGTCCATCTCCTCCCCGTGCCACGGGCTGCGCCGGCATGCCAGAATATCGTTGACCGTGGCGAAGCTTTCCATTTATGGTAGGGCTCTCAACGCGGCGACAGCCGGGATCTGCCGGCTACCATCAATCTCAGCGGAGCACGACCAAGGACAGCATGAAAAAGAAGGCACCCGAATTACGGAAAAAGACCCTGCAGGCGGAAAAACGCGAACAGGCGATGATAGAAGGCATCCTCGAGGGCAGCCCGGAGGGTATCGGGGTGGTGGTGGTCCGGCTGGACTGCGGCTGCCGGAAGATGGCGGCGGTTAGCAGCAGCGGCGATCCCGCATCCGAAGTCATCATGTACAGGGACATGGCAGAGAGCATCTGCGACACGTGCAAGGAGGATCACGGCGCCTTCATCCGGGTCATCGAATCCTTCATCCACTGGGTCGACCCGCCACCCAGCGAGGAAGACCAGGAGATGATCTACACCAAGGTCCTGGGCAGCCGGCCGGCCCACTGATCCGCCATGCCGGTACCCGGCGCCGGCAAGGGCGCTAGCGCCGCGAACGCCACTGCCGGCACCTGTTCACCAGTGCCGGCGCCCATTCCGGGGTGCCATCGGCATGAACGTGGGTATAGAGAGCGAGTACGTTGCCGCTGACCAGACCGTCCCAGCCATTGACAAACCCCTTGCCC
>CAYYWK010000229.1:0-5512 GCA_964475345.1 uncultured Desulfobulbus sp. | reverse complement strand
GGCCACCCGGTTGCCCAGGTAGAGGCCGCCGACGGTGAAGGATGCGGCGACCACGCCGATGATCAGGGCCGGGGTGACGATAGGGATGTTCAGCATCGACATCGAAAAGCCCACCGCCAGGGCGTCGATGCTGGTGGCCACCGACAGTACGACCAGGGTCAGGCCGCGGGTGGCGTCCTTGTCCGCGGTGGAGTCATCTTCGTCGCCGAAAATGGCCTCGCGGAGCATGTTGCCGCCGACCAGAGAGAGCAGGGCAAAGGCAATCCAGTGGTCGTAGGCCTGGATGTGGGTGCGGACCGTAGCCCCGGCGGCCCAGCCGATCACCGGCATCATCGCCTGGAAGAGGCCGAAATGCCAGGCCAGCCGGAAGATCTGGCGGTAATGCAGGGATTGTAGGCCGATGCCGACGGCGATGGCGACCGCGAAGGCGTCCATCGCCAGGGCGATGGCGATGCCGATCAGGGTGGACAGAGACATGAGTGGGCTCGACGGCGAAGGTGATCCTGTGCGATCGTTGACGTTTCTCAGCGGAATCGCTGGTTGATCGCGGCGAGGGCTGCGGATCCGGGGCAGAGTTCCGCCTCGCCCAGCTGGTTGAGCGGAGTCAGCGAGGTGTTGAGGATATCGTGGGTGTCCTCGCTCTCCGGGTCAAGGAAAAGGATGCCGGTCAGCAGTCGGCCCTTTTCCTTTTCGGCCTCGAGCAGGTCCAGGGCCTTGCGGCGGCTGGTGACGTCCAGCGTGCTGTCGCTCTTGCGCAGGTGGATGACACTGCCGTCGTGCATGACCACCGCCTGGGTGGCGCCTTCCTCGTACTGGGTGAGGATTTCCTGCTGCAGCGGGATGAAGTCGAAGGTGCCGGTGGCCTCGATGTGGTCGCGGACATACTGGTAACTCTTGGTGGAGCCCGAGGTGTTGTTGAAAGTCACGCAGGGAGAGATCACGTCGATCAGGGCGATGCCGCGGTGGGCCAGGGCCGCCTTCAATAGAGGCACCAGCTGCTGCTTGTCGCCGGAGAAGCTGCGGGCGACGAAACCGGCCCCGAGCTGGATCGCCAGTTCGCAGAGATCGATGGATTCGAAGGGATTGGGCACCCCTTTCTTGCTCTTTGAGCCCCGGTCGGCGGTGGCCGAATCCTGGCCCTTGGTCAGGCCGTAGCAGCCGTTGTTCATGACGACATAGGTCATGTTGAGGTCGCGCCTGAGCACGTGGATGAACTGGCCCATGCCGATCGATGCGGTGTCGCCGTCACCCGAGACGCCGAGGTAGATCAGGTCGCGGTTGGCCATGTTGGCGCCGGTGGCGATCGACGGCATCCGCCCGTGCACCGAGTTGAAGCCGTGGGAGCGACCGAGGAAGTATGCCGGGGTCTTTGACGAACAGCCGATGCCGCTCATCTTGGCGACCTTGTGCGGTTCCACCGGCAGTTCGAAACAGGCCTGGACGATGGCGTTGCTGATCGAGTCGTGGCCGCAGCCGGCGCAGAGGGTGGAGATCGCCCCTTCGTAATCGCGACGGGTGTAGCCGAGGGCGTTGGTAGGCTGGTTCGGGTGGCGGAATCCGGGACGGACGTAACTCATGGCCTCACTCCTGCGGGATGGCTGGCGGCGCTATCGCGAGCCAGCAGCTCGCTGATCTGGTGGACGATGACGGCGGCGGTGATCGGCATGCCGTCGAAGTTGACGACGGGGAGCAGTTTCTCCGGCGGATACCCGCCTTCGCCGATGAGCAGCAGGCGCATCTGGCTGTCGCGGTTCTGCTCGATGACGAAGACGCGCTGATGGCGGCTGATGAAATCGGCCACCTCTTCGCCGAAGGGGAAGGCGAGCAGGCGCAGGCTGTTGAGGATCACCCCTGCATCGGCGAGAAGTGCCAGCGCCTCGCCTGCGGCATGGAGGGTGGTCCCGAAAAAGATCGCACCGAGCGGCGATCCCGGGTCGGCGGTGGTCTCGATGGCGGCCGGCATCAGCGTCGCGGCCGTCTGCCACTTGCGGGCCAGCCGTTCCATGCCGTGGCGGTAGATGGTGTTGTCCTCGGTGTAGGCGGAGTATTCGTTGTGGGAGGTGCCGCGGGTGAAGTAGGCCCCCTTGCGCGGATGGGCGCCGGGATAGGTGCGGTAGCAGATGCCGTCGCCGTCGCGGTCGAGGTAGCGTCCCCAGGGTTCGGCGAGGACGTCGAGGGCCGCCGCGTCGAGGACCTTGCCGCGGTCGTAGCGCCGGTTGTCATCCCAGGAAAGCGGCGGCGAGAGATGGTCGTTCATGCCGAGATCGAGGTCGCTCATGACGATGACCGGTGTCTGCAGCCGCTCGGCGAGGTCGAAGGCGGCGGCCGCCATTTCGAAGCATTCCTTCGGGTCCCCGGGGAAGAGCAGCACGTTCTTGGTGTCGCCGTGAGAGGCATAGGCGGCGGAAATGAGATCGGACTGCTGGCTGCGGGTGGGCATGCCGGTGCTGGGGCCGGCGCGCTGGATGTCCATCAGCACCACCGGGATCTCGGCGTAGTAGGCCAGCCCCAGGAATTCGGCCATCAGCGACAGGCCGGGGCCGGAGGTGGCGGTGAAGGCCCGGGCGCCGTTCCAGGAGGCGCCGATGGCGATACCGATCGCCGCCAGCTCGTCCTCGGCCTGGATGATGGCGAAGCGTTTGCGGCCGGTCTCCGGCTCGATGCGGTAGCGGTTGGCATAGCTCTCGAAGGACTCGATCACCGAAGTCGAGGGGGTGATCGGGTACCAGCCGGCCACCGTTGCCCCGCCGTAGAGAGCGCCCAGAGCCAGCGCAGTGTTGCCGTCGATCAGGATGGATTCACCGACGGCCTCCAGCCGCGCCACCTTCAGGCCGCAGGCCCCGGCAAAATGCTCCTCGGCATAGCGATAGCCGATCTCCAGGGCCTGCAGGTTCGGTTCGGCCAGCTTCGGTTTCTTGGCGAACTGGGAGCTGATTGCATCGGTCAGCACATGGTAGTCGAGGTCAAGGAGCCGGGCCAGCGCGCCGATGTAGATGATGTTCTTCAGCAGCTGGCGCAGGCGAGGGTCGGCGAAGGCGTTGTTGCAGAGCTCGGTCAGCGGGATGGCGATGACGTTGAGGTCGTCGCGGGTGCAGGCGTCGGGCAGCCGTTTGGCGGAGTCGAAGAGGAAGTAGCCGCCCGGCAGGACATCGTTGTAGTCCTGGATCAGGGTCTGGCCGTTGACCGCCACGGCCAGGTCGATGCCCTCGCGCCGGGCGAGAAAGCCCTTCTCGCTGATCCTCACCTCGAACCAGGTTGGCAGGCCCTGGATGTTCGAAGGGAAGATGTTCTTCGGGCTGACCGGGACGCCCATCCGGAACACCGCCTGGGCGAAAAGGTTGTTGGCACTGGCCGAGCCGGTACCGTTGACGTTGGCGAACCGGACGACACAATCGTTGATCTTCTCGATCCTGTTCATATTTCCTCCGCCGTGGCGGCGTGGTAGGTGAATTTCAGCATCTCCCACGAGGCGGTGGGGCAGCGTTCGGCGCAGAGGCCGCAGTGCAGGCAGACGTTCTCGTCCTTGACCATGACCCGGCCGGTGGGCAGCTCCGGCGAGACGTAGAGGGACTGGCTGCGGTTGTCGGCGGGTATCTGCAGGCGGCTGCGGAGATCGTCCTCGTCACCGTTGTCGATGAAGTTGATGCAGGTCACCGGGCAGATGTCGGCGCAGGCGTCGCATTCGATGCAGGTCTGGTGGATGAAGACCGTCTGCACGTCGCAGTTCAGGCAGCGCCGGGCCTCGCGGTGGCCGCGCTGGCGGTCGAAACCCAGTTCCACCTCGAGCAGGCGGTCCTTCAGCGACTTGACCTTGTCGACCACCGGCACCGCCTGGCGTTCGTCTTCGGTAACGTGGCTGTCGTAAAGCCACTCGTGGAAGCCCATCTTCTGGCCGGCCAGCTTGACCTTGGGGTTGGGCCGCTGCCGGAGGTCGCGGCCCTCGCAGAAAAGGTGGATGGAGATGGCGGCCTGGTGGCCCTGGGCGACGGCGGAGATGACGTTCTTCGGCCCGAAGGCGGCGTCGCCGCCGAAGAAGACCTGCGGCAGAGTCGACTGCTGGGTGACTTCGTCAAGCACCGGCAGGCCGCTCCGGCCGAACTCGATGCCGATGTCCCGCTCGATCCACGGGAAGGCGTTCTGCTGGCCGACCGCCAGCAGCACCTCGTCGCAGGGCAGGAAGACCGGCGCCTCACCGGTGGGCACCAGTTTGCGCCTGCCCTTTTCGTCGACCCGGCCTTCGACCCGCTCAAAGAGCATGCCGAGCAGCTGCCCCTTTTCGACGACAAATTCCAGCGGCGACAGCTGGTCATGGATCGGGATGTCCTCGTGCAGGGCGTCCTCAATCTCCCAGGGCGAGGCCTTCATTTCGGCACGGGGGCTGCGGACCACGACCTTGACCTTCTCGCCGCCGAGTCGGCGGGCGGTGCGGCAGCAGTCCATGGCGGTGTTGCCGCCGCCGATGACCAGCACCCGCTTGCCGATATGGTTGACGTGCCGGTAGAGGACAGCCGCCAGCCAGTCGATGCCGACGTGGATAAAGCGGTCGCCCTCGCGGCGGCCTGGAAGGTCTGGCAGGTCACGGCCGCGCGGTGCGCCGGTGCCGACGAAGATGGCGTCGTAGCCCTGGCCGAGCATCTTCTTCAAGCTGCCGACATAGTGGTTGAAATGGCAAGTGACACCCATGTCGAGGATGTAGCCGACCTCCTCGTCGAGGACCTCCTTGGGCAGGCGGAAGGAGGGCACCTGGGTGCGGACGAAGCCGCCGCCGGATTCCTGGTCGTCGTAGAGATCCACCTGGTATCCCAGCAGCAGCAGATCGCGGGCAACGGTGAGGGAGGCCGGTCCGCCGCCGATCAGGGCGATGCGGCGGCCGTTCTTGTCGACGGGCGGCACTGGCAGGCGTCCCCGGATTCCTTCCGTGTTGTCGGCCGCCACCCGCTTCAGGCGGCAGATGGCGACCGGCTCCTTCTCGACCCGGCCGCGGCGGCAGGCCGGTTCGCAGGGGCGGTCGCAGATCCGGCCGAGGATGCCGGGGAAGACGTTGGAGACCCAGTTGATCATATAGGCGTCGTCGTAGCGGCCTTCGCAGATCAAACGGATGTACTCGGGTACCGGGGTGTGGGCCGGGCACGCAAACTGGCAGTCGATGACCCGGTGGAAGTATTCCGGGTTGTCGGTGTTGGTAGGTTTCACGGGCATTCCTTGGCTGGCAGGGTGAGTGGCGAAACGGGCATCCTCCCGCATTGTAGTCGATTTTCCGGCAGAATACCTAAAGGATTTTGGTACGGGCGCATTGCTCGGGGATGCTTCGAGGCAGTGCTGGTTGAACGGGAAACTGTCTGGTATGCTGCCGGAAAGAGCGATGGGACGACCATGCCGGGAGGTGTCGTTGATGGCGTTTCCCGATAACCACGAGGACGGAAGGGAATGCATATCCTGCTGGCTGCCGACATCTTCGGAGTGACCCGCTATCTGCTGGCGATTGCCGCCGCCTGGCAAACTGCCGGGCATT
>CAYYWK010000228.1:0-5519 GCA_964475345.1 uncultured Desulfobulbus sp. | reverse complement strand
ACCACGTCACCGCCAGTTTCGGCCACGCCTGCGCCAAACCGGCCGTGGAGGACACCTTTTCAAAGAGCGGCTTCATCAGCAAGGCCGACCTGGCGCTCTACGAGGCCAAGGAAAAAGGGCGGAACAGGGTTGTCACCTATGTTCCCAAGAAGAAGTGGTTTCCCTTCTCAGGCTGACGCTCATCGCAGACGCCATTCCTTCCATCTTTTTTTCACAGTAACAGCATTCGGAACCCGGACGTGGAACAGAACGAGAAAACGTACATCTACAACTTCATCTTCCCTGACGGCCAGCGTAAGATATTCAAGATAACGCTGGACCAGAAGGCCCATTACTGCAACGACGGCGCCAGCCCCTGGCCCGATTGGACCCGGCTGCGGCATCAGCAGTGCCCGCATTGCCTGCTGCAGGAGGAACAGTCTCCGCACTGCCCGATCGCCGTCAATATCGCCGACCTGGTCGCCTCCTTTCAGGATATCGCATCCTACCGGGACTGCACCGTCTCCTGCGTCAGCGCCGACAGGATAGTCAGCAAGAAAACCATCGTCCAGGATGGCCTGAGCTCGATCATGGGGATCATCATGGCCACCAGCGGCTGCCCGACGCTGGACATCCTGCGGCCGATGGCCTGGTTCCACCTGCCGTTCGCCAGCGTCGACGAATCGCTGTTCCGATCCGCCTCGACTTACCTGCTGAGGCAGTACTTCGAAGTTCAGATCGGCAAACAGCCCGATTACGCCCTTGGAAAAATCAAGGAACATTACGGCAAAATCGAGATGGTGAACCATGGCATGCTCGAGCGCATCAGGAACGCAACGGTCCTCGACGCCGATCGCAACGCCATCGTCATCCTCAACAGCCTCGCCCAGATTCTCGGCATGGAGGTGGATGAGAACCTCGATACCCTGCGGCCGCTTTTCTGTTGAAAGGTGGCCGGAAGCAACCGGGCCCTCACATCATGTTCTCGGGATCGACGTCGATGATCAGCCGGCATGCTGAGGGTACCGTCTCCTGCCGCGCTTCCAGCAGGCGCCGGCACAATCGGTGCAATTCCTCGATTTCGGACGCCTTCAGCAGTATCTGCCAGCGGTAGTTCCGGTTCAGGCGCTCGATCGGCGAGGGTGCCGGACCGAGGATCTCCGCCGCCATCCGCACCTTTTTCTTCTCCTCACGGCACACTCCGGCGATCCTCTGCGCCGCCACTCTCACTTCGCCCTCATCCTCACCTTGGATGTGCAGGGCAACCAGCCGCACATGGGGAGGAAACAGCGGGCTGCGCCGCAGCTGCAGTTCATGTTCGTAGAGCTCCCGGTACTTGTGTTGCCGGGCCAGAGCAATCGAGTAGTGTTCCGGCCGCATGGTCTGGATGATCACCCGCCCGGGTGCATCGCCACGGCCGGCGCGACCGGTGACCTGGGTGATCAGCTGGAAGGTCTTCTCGGCAGCGCGATAGTCCGGCATGTTCAGGCCGCTGTCGGCAAAAACCACGCCCACCAGGGTGACATGGGGAAAATGGTGTCCCTTGGCGATCATCTGGGTCCCGACCAGGATATCGATTTCCCGCTCGTGCATCGCCCTGAGCATTTTTAAAAAAACTTTCCGGTCGGCAGCGGAATCGGAATCGAGCCTGGCAACCTTGGCCCCTGGCAGCAGCAGGCGAACCTCCTCTTCCACCCGTTCGGTGCCAAAGCCGACAGGGACCATCGAACCCGTCGAATGGCAGCTGCTGCAGATGACCCGGTGGTCCACCGCATACCCGCAGTAATGGCAGACCAGCTGTCCCTTGGCCCTGTGCAGAGTCAGCGAAACCCGGCAGTGGAGACATTCAACCGGCGATCCGCATTCCTGGCACAGCATCACCGGCGAAAAGCCCCGCCGGTTGAGGAGCAGCAGGCTCTGCTGCCCCTTTTCTAGGTTATCGGCCAGCGCCTGCCGCAGTTCCCGGCGAAACAACCCTTTTTCACCGTCCTGCTTCTTCCGGCTGAGATCGGTGATCGTCACTGCCGGCAGCGATTTCTCCCCTACCCGCTCGCTGATCGTCAAGAGAGTGTACTTGCCGGTGACGGCGTTATGGTAGCTTGTCACCGCCGGCGTTGCCGACCCCAGCAGGACCACCGCCTCGTTGAACCTGCCGCGGAGCACGGCCAGGTCACGGCCGTGATACCTGAAGGTATCGTCCTGCTTGAAACCACCGTCGTGTTCCTCGTCGACGACAATCAGGCCAGGGTCCTTGAGCGGCGCGAACAGCGCCGACCTTGCCCCGATGACGATCTTCGCGCTGCCGCAGAGCGCCAGGTGCCACTGATCGAAGCGCTCGGCGCCGGTAAGTCCTGAATGGAGCAGCACCACGGCATCCCCGAATCGGGAAAGAAACTGGGCTTCGAGCTGCGTGGCCAGGGCGATCTCCGGCACCAGCACCAGCACGTCCCGGCCAAGAGCAAGAACCTTTTCGGCTGCCCGCAGGTAGACCTCGGTCTTGCCGCAGCCGGTTACCCCATGGAGGAGGAATGTCCGGAAGGCACGGGCAGCCAAGGCTGGCTCCAGTTCCGCCAGCACTTCCTGCTGGCCGGGGGTCAGGTGCTCCGGGCGGGATTGAGCCGGCATCGGCTCGCCGAACGGGCTGCGATAGACCCGGTAGTGCCTTTTGCCGATCAGTCCCTTCTCCAGCAGGGAACTGGCTGATTTCCGGGCGCCTGGATAGCGCCTGTAGAGGTCCTGTGCCGGGACTTCGGTTGTCCCATTTTCGGTCATCAGGGAAAACAATTCATCAAGCGTCCTGCGTTCGCTGCGACGCAGCTGCTGCATGATGCTGCTTTTGCCGTGATCGAGATGCGTTTCCAGCTTCTGCGACATCTCCTGAAACCCGCTGCATGCCAGGGAGATTTCGAAACAGGTTTCCATTTTCTGCTGCACACTATCTTTGAGGAGCCTGTCCCGCACTTCGACCACACCGTTTCCGATGAGGGTATCGACATCCTGACGGGCGGCTTTGCGGGCGAGCACCTCCCTGGTCCGCTCAGCCGGCAGACAGCCCTCGGCTAGCAGCTCTGCGGCCCAGTCCGGCATCCGGGAAGTGAAATGGCGCTCGAGATCTGGTTTTTTACCTGCCAGCAGCACTATTTCCCGTACCGATTTCGGGGCAAGTCCGGACGGCAACGCCGATTTTATCACAAGCCCAAGAGGATACTGGTAATAGGAGGCCGCCCACCTGAAAAACGGCAACATGTTCAGCGGAAAAAGCGGTGCGGGGTCGAGCACCCTGCTCACCTTCCGAACCGTGTAGGCAACATCCCCGGTCTCGAGTACCGCCAGGATGTAGCCGGTTACACTGCGCCTGCCCAGGGGCACCTGCACGCGCAGGCCGATCGGTTCGGTGTTTCCCGTAGCGGCCAGCACCAGTTCCCTTTCGAGATCGTACAGCAGCGGCTGGTCAAGGGGAGCGGCTACGGCGACTTCGACACGGATCATCTTTCGGGTTTACCTGCGGTAAATGGATCGTCCTGCCGTTTCCGGCAATGGACCTCGACGCCTTTGAGGTGGCGCCTGCGGGGTGGATATGGTAAAAAAAGCCGGTTTCAACCACCGCAGAGATACCACAGATCCATGCCCCCGGCCATTTTTTTCCATGCAGATTTTCTACCCGGACACCCTGCCGGTAATTGCCCATCGCCTCGAAATCATTGAACTCCTGGGCAAGCACCAGGTAATCGTCGTCGAGGGCGACACCGGCAGCGGCAAGACCACCCAGATCCCGAAGTTCTGTCTTGAATGGGACATCGCTGACAGCCGCTTGATCGGCTGCACCCAGCCCCGCCGGATCGCCGCGATCACCGTTGCCGCCCGCGTCGGCGAAGAACTCGGGAACCATGGCAATCTGGTCGGCTACACAATCCGTTTTCACGACGAGACCAGCCGCGATACCAGGATCAAGTTCATGACCGACGGCGTCCTGCTCGCCGAAACCAAGTCAGATCCGCAGCTTCGCCGCTACCGGACCATCATTATCGACGAGGCCCACGAGCGCAGCCTCAACATCGACTTTCTGCTGGGCTACCTCAAACGACTGCTGCCGTCCCGACCCGACCTGCGAGTCATCGTCACCTCTGCCACCATCGACACTGCCGCCTTCTCCCGACACTTCGACAACGCCCCGATCGTCCGCATCGCCGGCCGTACCTATCCGGTGAGCGTGCGCTACCAGCCAATGGAAGAAGACCAGACCGAAGAAAAAGGGGGGTATATCGAACATGCGGTGCGGGCGATTGCAGAACTGCACCACAGTGAAGGTCCGGGAGACATCCTGGCCTTTCTGCCGACTGAAAAGGATATCCGCCTGTGCTGCGGCATTCTCGGCGAACAGCTCAAGCAGGCGGTGGTGCTGCCGATCTTCGGCCGCCTGCAGACAGCCGACCAGAAAAAGATCTTCCAGAATTTCAAGCAGCGCAAGATCGTCGTCGCCACCAACGTCGCGGAAACCTCCATCACCGTCCCCGGCATCCGCTATGTCGTCGATACCGGCCTGGCCAGAACCTCTATCTACAATGCCCGGGCCAAGACCATCGGCCTGCCGGTGGGCAAGATCTCCCGTGCCGCCTGCGAGCAGCGCAAGGGCCGCTGCGGCCGGATCGGGCCTGGTGTCTGTGTCCGTCTCTACGCCGAGGAGGACTTCCTCGGCCGTCCTCAATACACCCTTCCGGAAATCCAGCGCTCGAATCTTGCTGAGGTCATCCTGCAGATGATCGCCCTGGGACTCGGCGACCCTTCCGCCTTCCCCTTCATCGATCCGCCGCACCGCAGCGCCATCCGCGACGGATATGCCCTGCTGAAGGAACTCGGCGCGATCAGCGACCGCCACCAGCTCACCTCCCACGGCAGGATCATGGCCGCACTGCCTATCGACCCCTGCATTGCCAGGATTATCATCGAGGCAGCCGGCAACAACTGCCTGAGAGAAATCAAGATCATCGCCTCGGCCCTGGCCATCCAGGACCCCCGCATCCGACCGGCGGAAAAGGAGAAGGATGCCGACGCTGCACATCGGCTCTTTGCCCACCCCCATTCCGATTTCCTCGCCCTGCTCAATATCTGGAACCTTTTCCATCAGCTCCAGGAACAGGTCAAATCGTGGTCGAGGCTGAAGAAATTCTGCGTCACCCACTTCCTGTCGTTTCAGAGGATGCGCGAATGGCTCGATCTGCACGAGCAGCTCAGCAACCTCGTCGAACGGCATGGCGGTTTTGTCGACAACGAAAACGACGCAGGCTACGACAGCATCCACAAATCGCTCGCCTGCGGGTTTCTCCGCAATATCGCGATGAAGAAAAAGGAGAAGTTGTACCAGGGGGCAGGCAACCGCGAGCTGATGATCTTTCCCGGATCGCACCAGTTCCTCAAGGGCGGGCAGTGGATAATCGCCGCGTCCTTTCTCGAGACCAGCCGCCTCTATGCCCTGACCGTCGCCAGCATCGAACCGGAATGGCTGGAGGCCGTAGCCGGCACTCTCTGCACCTATTCGTGGA
>CAYYWK010000227.1:0-5519 GCA_964475345.1 uncultured Desulfobulbus sp. | reverse complement strand
CCCCATTTCCGCCAGCACACCGTCAAGTCTGGCCGCCTCCATATCGTCGTCGCCTATCAGCAGGATATCGTACGGCCCGGCGCTGCCGGCATCGGCTGCCGGGACGGCCTTGGCATCGGCTTTCTCGGTCGGCCGTGGTTTCATCTCGACAGCCGCAGCCTTCCGTTCCTCCTGCGGGACAGCCGCCTCATGTTTCTCGAGCTGCAGCAGGCTGCCTGGGACCAGCAGGCGCACACCGCCCAGCTTCCTTCCTGAGACCACCAGCGACATCGAATGCATATAGTACTGCTGGTTGGCAACCGGTTTGTCCGATTCCACAACCACCTTCATCGGCACGACTGTTTCGATGCCTGTCTTGACGAAACGGATCTGCTGGATGTACTGGTCTTCGAAGACACTGGAATAAGCGCCGGCAATGATATTGGCAATCTCACCGTAGGCATCCTGGGTATCGTCTCCGAATTCTTCATCGGCGATGACAGTTTCCAGTTCGCTCTGCGGGAGCATGATCAACGTGCCGCCGATATGGATGGCATCTTTCAGGCCGATGAAGAAGAATCCTGAGCCGTCAAGATCACCGGCCACGTCCATGGTGGCCATCACCTGCTTGCCGGTAACCTCCTCGAAAAAGAATTCCTCCTTGGCAATCAGCCTGTTCTCGATGTGGTGGATCTTGACTTCGCAGCCAAGCAGCGCACCCACCTCTTCTTCCAGCTTTTCCCTGCATTCATCGAGCAATCTATCTACCAGCTTGCGATGTTTCTCATAGTCGATGGCAGGTGTCGCTGGCTTTTCGGGATTCTTACCACTCTCAGCCGTCTCGGCCTGCAAAACGGCAGGGCGCGCATCCTCCCCAACATCTGCTGGTTCTACCGCTGCAGCCGCTGGCTCTGCCGCAATCTTCTGCTGCTGTTCTTCGGGCCAGCCGGTTGATTGGGTCGTGCTTCCGGGACCAGCACTCTCTGCGCTCTCTGCAGGAATATTTTCCCACTTCAGCCCGAATGCCTCGGCAGGCAGCAGCATGAACATGTCGCCCATCTGCTTTCCTCCGAGATTCATCGTGGCGGACACCTGATAGAAGATCTGGTCCGGCACCGGCTGATCGCTGCCGACAGTCACCTTCAAGGGCACGACAGTTTCCTGTTCCTTGCGGATAAACCGGCAGTTCTGAGGAAACATCTCCTCGAACACCTTGGTGTAGGAACCAGCGATGATATTGGCGATCTCTCCGAAGGAATCCTCGGTATCCTCGTTATACTCCTCCCGGCTGACAACCTCCTCCATTTCCGATGGCGGCAGCATGATCAGGGTGCCGCCAAGACGTATGGCATCCTTGAGACTGACAACCAGGCATCCCAATCCGGAGATTTCTCCAGTTATCTCCATTCTGGCAAGAATCTGCTTTCCGGACAGATTTTCGAAAAATTGTTCCTTCGAAACCGGTTGAAAAAGCGAACCGGTCAAGGTGAGCGGCACCCCCAGCAGGGCGCCGACTTCACTTTCGGCTTTCTTCTGGGCAGCCGTGAGGACTTTATCTATTCGTTTCTGCGCTTCCATGCGATCCGCCATCGGCTATGTTGCGTTGGTGCACTGCGGCTATTTTTCCAATCACTGTCATCCATATCGGTATCGAGATGAATTTCTTTATGCGATTCAATATGTTTTTATGCACTCAGGACGTACAGCAGTTCCACCCAGAAGGAACCGGCCGGCATCGAGAACTTCACCAGGCACCTGGTGGCCCCTGAAAAACCGCATACCCTGAATGCCGTCCCGACAATCGAGGACGGGATTGCCAGCTCGACGGCGATCTCTGCCGCGGCAAAGGACACCTTGATGTTCCCCGCCACCATGTTGGCAATCTCGCCGATGGCGTCCTTGACATCGTCATCGAGTTCCGCAACTTCCATGCCGATGAGCGCCCCGGTAATCTCCAGCGCTACCGCAGCAGGGCAATGAATGGAGAGCATGCCGCGCAGGCCGCCTCCAAGGCCTATCATGCTGGTGACATTGGAAACGATATCCTCGGGCCGGTCTGAAGACTCCTCGGCATCAATTTCCAACATCAGCATGGTGCTGAAGACGTCTTTCGTCCCTGCCACCAGCTCATCGAAAACGTTCATATCCGCCATAAGTTGAGTACATGTGGTAGACAATCAATAAAAAAGGCGGGACAACCACTCCGCCCCGCCCGTCTGCTCAAGCAGAAAGCAGTATCACTGTTCGAGCTGCAGCTCAACGTGGAATCGACCGGCTTCAGCATCGAACCCGATCACCGTTCTTTCGGCCGCATCGCTGGCCAGTTGGAAATTGTACTCTTTCCCGGATATCGTTGACGGCAGGGACAGGTTGATGTCTTTGCCGTTCTCTGAAAGGATGGTCTTGACATTGCCGCCGAGCATGTTGGCAAGTTCCCCGATCGCGTCCTCGACATCGGCATTGATCTCTTCAACTTCCATGCCAAGGAAGCTGCTTGTCACCGCCAGGGCGACGGCACTCGGCATGTGGATGGCCAGCACCCCTTTAAACGTACCTGCCAGGCCGATCAGACCGGTGATGCTCTCGCAGTGAATACTCTGGTTTTCCGGAAGGTCATCGGTGGCGGCAACATCCATCATCACCATCGACGAGAAGATCTCCTGGGTAGATTCGATTATCTTGTCACGTATTTCCACGGGTTCACCTTTTCTCTGTAGGCTGTTAGAGCAACGGTCCAAGAACCTCGTTCACCTTATCCGGGGTAAAGGGCTTCTTGATCGATCCAAGTGCACCGAGCGATTTTGCTTCGCCGATTATGTCGTCGCCGGTCTCGGTGGACATCATCAGCACCGGGATATTCTTGATGGCCGGCCGGTTGGCTTTTTCACGCAGGAAGGAAATGCCATCCATGTTCGGCATGTTGATATCGCTCAGGATGATGTCGACCTTCTCGTTCTCGAGCAAGGCCAAGGCTTCGACACCGTCGCCGGCCTCGAAAATATTGTCGAACTCGATCCCGGCCTGACGCAGGGAGCGGCCGATAATTTTCCGCATGGTTGAAGAGTCA
The DNA here is from genome assembly GCA_964475345.1 of uncultured Desulfobulbus sp. GTDB lineage: Bacteria > Desulfobacterota > Desulfobulbia > Desulfobulbales > Desulfocapsaceae > Desulfoprunum. Next base: position 2,473 of record CAYYWK010000227.1, on the reverse strand, counting down.
TCAATCAGCAGTACATTTTTTCCCATTCCGTTCTCCTATTGAAAAAGTATTCAGATTCGACATGTTATTCTTGACCTGAAGATGAACTCCGGCATGTTCAGGCGTTTCATGAACCGCTGTGTCTGTGGCTAGTCTGCCGTGTTGAGCTTATTCTGCAAAATGATACCAGTTAACGGTAAAAAAAATCAAACTCACGATGAAAAAAACCACTTTCGCATGAAGATCACGAGATGGCGCAGCGGCGCCCATGATGAACTTTCCAAGGTTGCAGGAGGCTATCGCCGCCGGCATTCAACTGTCTACTGAACCGCCAGCAATGTCAAATTATCGACACGATGGCCGACAGATACTCTTTACAACAGCCTTATCGCGCTGATCCTGCTGAAATTGTCAATATTTTGTCAATTCCTTTCTTTCTGGCATCCCGTTTGCAAAAATTGTCACAAACCTTTATGCCCCTCTTGCTACCATGAAACAGTTCATATACTGGATGTGTGTCATCCTCATGCTTTCCGGCAACTCCGCCCTGGCTGGCTCACAGCTGAGCGGGGTGGCCCGAACCGACGACCGGGACACGATACAGGTCTATTTCTCCTTTGACAACCTTCCCGTGTATTCCGTCACGACAAAGGAGAAACGGATCGACATATCCTTCGACCGGACTCAGCCCGCTGCAGAACTCGACTATTTTGCAACTGACGACCGCATCGTCAAGATCCTGCCGATCATCAACGCCAATCGCATGGTTATCTCTCTTTTCCTGCGACATGCGCCCAAGGACGTCCTGACGGAGGAACTGGAGGGAACCAAACTGCTCCTCTCCATTCAGGCCGGCAGCCCCGCTTCCCACGTCAACAGCATCGTCGGCAAGCAGACAGCGGATATCAAGATCCCGGCGGCGGCACCTTCAGCCGCTGCCAACCCCTTGCACAGCACTCCCTATGCGCAGAACTGGCTCCGGTTTTTCACTGCGTACGAATCGCCGCTGTCCTATTCGGTACCCGTCCGCTACACCCTGCCGCCTTTTCCAATCATCAGCCTGCTGCCCGCAAGCGAAGTCAGGGATGTGGCTCTGCCACAGGAAATCCTTGAAATGGGGCGCCTGAATGCCTGGTCGGAGATGCAGCCGATCCTGCTGGAACTGCTGAAATCGGAACAGCTTCCCGAAAAGCAGAAACTGATTGCACTGAGCCTCGGTGACGCCCTCCTGCGAGGCGAATCAAGGCAGGATGCCGTCAAACAGCTCAGCCACGTCGCCCAGTCATTTCCTGATGACCCGGTGGGCCTCTATGCCAGTTTTCTGCTGGAAATCCACAAAGCCAACAGCGATGCCGAGTATGCTGCCGGTCCGGAACTTGCCGAAATCCAGCAAAGCCTTAGCCCGGAAACCCTCCTGGCGCCGTATTTCTCTCTCTACGCAATTGAGAATGCCATCGCCGCAGGATGGTATGAAAAGGCTCAAAAACTCATTGAGCAGCCGGATGCTGTCTTTCCACCTGACCTGCAGAACCGCATCGACATGCGCAAGGCGGAGATCTACACCGGCCTCAACCTGCCGCTGAAGGCGTATGCGGCATTCATGCTGCTCAAGGACCGCGCTCTGCTAAGCACCTGTCCTCATGCCTCCAAATCGTACTGCGACACCCTCTATTTCCACCGGAAGTACAAGGAGGCAGGAGAGTGCTATACCGGCCTGATCCCCATGGTTGAAGACAAGGAGGCCTCAGGCCTGATAAGTTACCGCAAGGCCATGGCCGATCTGCATCTTCAGCCTGAAAAGCCCCCTCTCGAGCAGCTGGCGCTTGTCGAGGAGGCCTACCCGCTCACCGAGGCGGGATACCGCGCTGAACTGAAGCGGATCGACCTGAAATACAGCGCCGACCCGACCTTTGGTGACGATGCAGCCCGGATGTATCAGTCTCTTGCTGAAAAGGCCGTCAAACGGCCCCTGGTGGCCGAGGCGCGCTTCAAGGAAGTCCTTGTTCAGCACCTGATGGGGAGAGATGACGAGGCCCTGCGTCTGCTGATGCAGTTTCTCCGGGAATACCGGAGCGGCGATTTGCGGCCGACCGCCCAGGCGCTGCTGATCCAGATTCTGCCACAAGAGATAGATCGCCTGGTGAAGGCCGACAGATTTCCCGAAGCTCTGGTGCTGGCAAAACAGAACAAGGAGATTTTCCAGAGGAACTGGATCGATATCGCCGTTCTCGCCGATCTGGCCTATTCGTACAGCCAGGTAGGCCTCTACGAGCATGCCAAGGATGTCTACCAGTATATTATGGATGTCGTCGACACAGAACGGCGGGAGCAGTTCTATCTGCCACTGCTCAAGGCCGTATCGGCCCGCGGAGATACCACCCTCACCGCCAGCCTAGCCAGTCGCTATCTCAACACCTACCCGACCGGCAAAGACCGCAGCCTGGTCCTGCGCATCTACCTGGAAGGCCTCCTGGCCGAGGGAAAGTTCAACGAG
>CAYYWK010000226.1:0-5525 GCA_964475345.1 uncultured Desulfobulbus sp. | reverse complement strand
GTATCCAGGACAGGGACGATGTCGCCGCCCTGATCGGTCGCGCCGACATGGCGGTGATCGGCTCGCGGACCATCCGGCTGGTGGACGAAGAAGGCCCGGGGGCCGTCGGCCCGTTCATTGCCTCGCTGCGCTGATTTCCTGCAAGGCCGCCGTCGATCCCTTACTCGATCGAAGGTTCCGGCGCGGCATTGCGGCGCCAGTGGGGATGGGTGATACCGAGCTTGGTGATCTTGTAGTTCAGGGCGCGGGGACTGATTCCCAGCTTGCGGGCGGCGTTCTTCTGCACCCACAGGCAATCCTCGAGCGCCCTGAGGATCAGCTCAAGTTCATGGCGCGCCAGCGACACGGCGTCTCCCTTCCCCGACGCAACGACTTCATCGGCCGCAGGCGTCGCGGAAATCGCCTTCCCCCCTTTACCGACGGGCAGCGCCAGGTTTTCGGCGTGGATCAGCAGATCGTCCTCGAGGATCACCGCCCGCTCGATGGTGTTGGCCATCTGGCGGATATTGCCGGGCCAGTCGTAGGCCACCAGCATTGCCATCGCCTCAGGGGTGAATCCACGGATCTCCCGGTGCAGCGACTGGCAGCTCTTCTTCAGCAGCACCTCGGCCAGCGGCCTCAGGCACTCGCGGCGCTCCTTCAGCGATGGCAGGCGGATCGGCAGGACGTTGATCCGGTAATAGAGGTCCTCGCGGAAAAAGCCCTTCTCAACCTGCTGCAGCAGATCGCGGTTGGTGGCGGCGATGATCCGCACATCGGCGTAGATGGTCTTGTTCCCGCCCACCCGCTCGAAGGATTTCTCCTCCAGCACCCGCAACAGCTTGGTCTGCAGGCCCATGGTCATTTCACCGATCTCGTCGAGGAAGATGGTGCCGCCGCTCGCCTGTTCGAAACGGCCAATCCGCAGCTTGTCGGCGCCGGTGAAGGCCCCCTTCTCGTGACCGAACAGTTCCGACTCGAGCAGGTCCACCGGGATGTTGGCACAGTTGATCTTGACGAAGGGCTTCTTTCGACGCGGCGAGTTGAAATGCACCGTTCCCGACAGGAAGCTCTTGCCGGTGCCGGTATCGCCGGTGATCAGGATCGTCGAGTCTGTCCTGGCGAAGCGCTCGAGACTCTTGAGGATCTCCTTCATGCTCGTGCTCCTGGCGACGACCTCGTTGAAATCGTAGACGACATCCTGATTGCGGCGATGGTAGGCTATTTCGTAGCGCTGGTCGCGGATCTCGATCGCCCTGTCGAATGACAGGTTGATCCGCTCCTTGGAAACCGGGTGGACGAGAAAATCACTGGCGCCGCTGCTGATCGCCTTGACGATCAGTTCGGCCTTCTCCGAGCGACTGGTGACAATAACCGGCAGGAAGGGATTCCTGCTGTGGATCTTCTCCAGCAGCCCCGTCGACTGGCCCTCCACCGAATCGATGTCGAGAAAGACCAGGTCGTACTGCCGCTCGTTGATTTCCTCTTGAAAATCTGCGGCATTGGCCTTACAGGTCAAAGTGCATTTCTGTTCAAGCGCGGCCACCATGACGGCGGTGGTGTCCGGCGACGAATCGAAGATCAGGATCGTGTGCATTCCAGCCCCCCCGGGATGTGTGCGCAAAGTTTCGTTTTCGTAATTCATACTTCCGATATACGGGAGAGTCCCGCAAAAAGCAACCAAAGATCGGATTGACAGGAGGATTAATGCAGCCGCACCAGAAACAGCCCTCCAGCGACAGCCCCTGCCTGCCGACAGAGCAGGCGGTCGCAGACGCACGATGGATGCGGCTGGCCCTGGAGCTGGCCGGTCAGGCGGCAGCCGACGGAGAAGTCCCGGTCGGCGCCGTCCTCACTTCCGGCAGCGAGCTGCTGGCCTCGGCAGGCAACAGCCCGATCCGTCTCTCCGATCCCACCGCCCATGCGGAGATCCTCGCACTCCGGGCTGCATCCAGCCGTGCAGGCAACTACCGCTTGACCGGCACGACCCTCTACGTCACTCTCGAACCGTGCATCATGTGCATGGGCGCAATCCTCCATGCGCGGGTCGAACGGCTGGTTTTCGGAGCCCTCGACCCGAAGACCGGAGCCGTCATCTCCCGCTACCGGATCGGGTCCGACGGCCTGCTCAATCACCAAATCGTAATCACCGCCGGCGTGCTGGCCGAAGAATGCGCTGCCCTGCTCCGGGACTTTTTCCGCGTGCGCCGCGGCAGTAACCAGTCCCCGTGAAACCGCATCAACGCTCAGTTTTTTAGCCATTCAACGACTTTTTCATTGCCAAACGGAAGCCGACAGTATACATAGTATAGTCCACTTCGCGTCGAGCGACTCGATGCCGGGAGAGGTGACCGAGTGGCTTAAGGTGCACGCCTGGAACGCGTGTGTACGCAAGTACCGTGAGTTCGAATCTCACCCTCTCCGCCATTCCAGATTCGAGTTTGATAGCCGGGCCCTGCGCAACGGAGAATCGCGAACCCCGCCAGGTCCGGGAGGAAGCAACGGTAGCGACACTCTCCGTGTGTTGCAGGTAACCCGGCTATCATTTTTCCACTCCGCGAGTCCTTCCGCCCTGGGCCACGGTGCTGCATGTCCTATCTCGTCCTTGCCAGAAAATCCCGCCCCCAGACCTTTGCCGAGGTCATCGGCCAACGTCCGATAGTGCAGACCCTGCGCAACAGCCTGGCCCGCAGGCGTGTTGCCCATGCGATACTCTTCTCCGGGGTCCGCGGCGTCGGCAAGACCACTTTGGCCAGGTTGATGGCCAAGGCGATCAACTGCGAAGGCGAGACGGAACAACCGCCCTGCAACCAGTGCCGGTCATGTCGCGAAATCACCGCCGGCTCCTCCCTCGATATCCACGAAATCGATGGCGCATCGAACCGGGGCATCCAGGAAATCCGTGAACTGAAAGACCGGATCCGTTTCCTGCCGACCACCTCCCGCCACAAGATCATCATCATCGACGAAGTGCACATGCTGACCACCGAGGCCTTCAACGCCCTGTTGAAGACCTTGGAGGAACCGCCGGCCCATGTCTATTTCATGTTCGCCACCACCGAACTGCACAAGATTCCGGTCACCATTCTTTCGCGCTGCCAGCAGTACGAACTGAAACGGATCCCGGCCGCTGAGCTGTCTCAGCATTTCAGCAGGCTGACTGAGGCCGAAGGCTTCGAAATCGAACCGGCGGCGCTGGCGTTGATCGTCCGCGAGGCGGAAGGCTCCGTCCGGGACGGACTCAGCCTGCTCGACCAGGTTTTCTCCTTCAGCGATCGTCGAATCCGCAGCGAAGACGTCATCGAGGTCCTCGGCCTGGTCGATCGCCAGGCCCTGATGCGGTTGACTTCCGCCCTTCTCGATGGCGACCGGGGCACGGCATTGACCACCCTGGATGAGATTTACGCCTACGGGATGGACGTCAAACGTTTTTCTGCAGACCTGCTGGCGAATTTCCGCGTGCTGCTCCTCAGCATGCTGCCCGGATGCGAATCCCTGCTCGATCTGCCTGGAGAAGAACTGACGATTTTCAGGGAGATGGCGAAAAAATATAGCATCGAGACCCTCCACCAGAAACTGAACCTGCTGATGCAGGCCGTCGAAGAGATCCGCCATTCCTCCCAGCCCCGCCTGGCCCTGGAGACAGCCTTTCTCAAGATTATCGAGGCCGGAAATGTCGTGGCTGTCACCTCCCTGCTCGACCGCCTCGGCGAGCTTCTGGAATCGGGAGGCTTCCAACAGCCTGCAGCCCCTCAAACAAAGCAGGCGCAAGCGGCCCCGACTGCCCCTGCGGTCCTGCAGCCGGAGCGGGTTATTCCACCGGCGACAGTCGTCAGGACGGTGGCAGCGCAGACGCCAGAGTCTCCGCCTCCTCCTTCCCCGCCGGCACCTCCAGCCACGGCAGCAGCACAGTCTCCCGCGGCGGAACCGGCCGTAAGGCCCGAAAACACTGCTCAGCCCGCCGCCCCCGATAAGCAGGCAGCAGCCGCGATCGAAATCCGGCCCCACCAGAAGGACGTCCGCAAGGACTGGCTCGATTTCGTCAAATATGTCTTAAGCCAGAAGGTATGGATGGCCCAGGATCTGCAACGAGCCGACACCATCCGCCACATCGAGGGGGAAATCCGCCTGCATTACAATGATCCTGCCAACTGCGCCTTCCTGCGGCAGAAGGAAAACCGGCGGCTGCTCACCGAGTATGCCCTCGATTTTTTCCAGAAGGAGATCAAGATCTCCTTCGTCGCCCCCGACCAGCAGGACAGCAACGACTCGCCAGGCCCCGAAACCCCTCAGAGCAAGCGGCAGCAGCTTGCGGGCGACCCTCTGGTGATCATGACCGCAGAGATCTTCCGCGGCCAGGTCGGCGACATCCGCATCGGCCAGCAGAGCCGCTAAACATCCTTTCACCCGAAATACCCATGGACATCAACGCCATCATGCAGCAGGCCCAGCAGATGCAGGGCAAGATCGCCAAAATTCAGCAGGACCTTGCCAAAATGGTCATCACCGGCTCCTCAGGAGGCGGCATGGTGGAGGTCATTGTCACCGGCCTCGGCGAAGTGCTCTCGGTGAAAATCGAGAAGCAGCTGCTCGCAGCCGATGAAGCGGAACTGCTTCAGGACCTCATCGCCGCCGCCACCAACGACGGCCTGCGCAAAGCCAAGGAAACCGGGAAGCAGGCGATGGGACAACTGACCCATGGCATCAGCATTCCCGGTCTCTCGAACCTTCTCTGAACAATCTCTCCGAATCCCATGCAGGTCGTTCCCCCAGCCCTCGACAGACTCATCGACAATCTTTCCCGTTTGCCCGGCGTCGGCCGGAAAACAGCAACTCGGCTGGCCCTGACCATCCTCCGGCGACCTGCCGCCCAGGCAAGGGAACTGGCCGCCTCGCTGAGCGAGCTGCACGGCGCAATCCGTCTCTGTTCCTGCTGCTTCACCTTCAGCGAGACCGACCCCTGCGCTGTCTGCGCCGACCCCAAGAGAAACGGCGAGATCGTCTGCGTCGTCGAACAGCCCGGCGACCTTATGGCCATTGAAAAAACCGGCTCGTACCGCGGTCACTATCATATCCTCCATGGCGTCCTCTCCCCTCTCGACGGCATCGGCCCGGAAGAGATCAAAATCCGCGAATTGCAGGCACGGGTGGCCAGCGGGACGGTGAAGGAGGTGCTGATTGCAACCAGCTCGACGGTTCCGGGGGAGGCGACCGCCTCCTACCTGATCGACCGTCTGCACGGGGCACCGATTAAACTCACCAGGCTGGCCTGCGGCATACCAATGGGGATGGACATCAAATATGCCGACCGGCACACCCTGGCCAGGGCCATCGAGGGACGGGCAGACGCCCGTTGACACGGTTTTATATTGTATCACTTTCGATATTTTTCCTTGACAGATCCCTCCTCTTACTGGTATTTGGAACAGGTTCAATGCTTCTGATCCCATACAGATAACGAAGCAGTATACAACAGCTTGAACAGGCGCGTAGCTCAGTGGGAGAGCGCTACCTTGACGTGGTACAGAATCGGCCATGCAAGCATG
>CAYYWK010000225.1:0-5532 GCA_964475345.1 uncultured Desulfobulbus sp. | reverse complement strand
GGCTGATCGGTGGCGGCAACACCCCCCGGCCCGGGGAAGTGTCCATGGCCCATAACGGCGTACTCTTTCTCGATGAATTGCCGGAATTCAAGAAACATGTCCTCGAGGTCCTCCGCCAGCCCTTGGAAGATGAAACGGTGACTATCGCCAGAGCCAGCCTGACGCTTACCTTTCCTGCCCGTTTTGTCCTCGTTGCGGCAATGAATCCCTGTCCCTGCGGGTATCTTGGGGACGAACGCAACAGCTGTTCCTGCAACGCAGCCCAGATTCAGCGCTATGAGAGCAGGATTTCCGGACCGCTTCTTGACAGGATCGACATGCATCTCGATGTCCCGGTGGTTCCTGTCGAGGAGATGCGGACCAATTCATGCCAGGAGGGATCTGCCGCCATCAAGGAGCGGGTCGATCGCGCCCGGGCACTCCAGAAGAGGCGTTTTGCTGGCTTAAAAAAGATCTATTGCAACAGCCAGATGGGTCCCAGGGAGATCGAACGGCACTGCCGGCTCGACGAAGCCGGGCATCAATTGCTTGAGAGAGGGGTCAGAAAGCTCGGTCTATCGGCCCGGGCCTATCACCGGATCCTGAAAATCGCCAGAACCATCGCCGACATGGAAAATTCAACCGGGATCGCCAGCGGCCATGTGGCGGAAGCCATCCAGTACCGCCGCTTCGATCGCAAGCTTATGCCTTCTTGAAAAACAGCAATACCGTCCCTTGTCGCTTCACCATCCTGTCTCTCGACTCTGGTTGCCGGCACAGAGTTATGGTTGCTCCCCTGCCAGTTTCGTGATAAACCGAAAGCTCGTTTCTCCTCCAGCCTCAGTTCATCACGGGATTACAGCCATGCGTCGAAATCATGTCTTCTCAGGAATTATCGTCTGCCTGCTCCTTGCCGCCCTCTGGTATCTCTGGGGAAGCGGCATCTTCGCAGATAGGAAAGAACCAGCCAGCCTTGTTGCGAAAGATGTGCTGCTGTTTGCTGAACAAAAGCGCATCGGCGAACTGATCGATGGCTTCAACGCCTCGCGCCTTGGAAAATCCCTTTCAACCATCGATTTCGGCAAAGCCGCGGCGGGGGCAGGCCTGGATGATGAGCAGGCCGCAAAACTGCAACAGGCTGTAAAGACGGCAGGGGAGTTGGCCGTCAATCCAGTTCTCAGAAAATTCTGCGACAACTCGTTGTCCCTTGCGTTTTTGGGCGGGATTACGGAGGCCACCATCTCGCACGAAAAACGTCAACTGCCGCTCAAGATGCTGCTGATAGCCCGCCCGCAGCAGAAGGCCGAACTGCTCGAAGTACTGGCATCGGCTTTTACAACTGAAATCAAGGAAAAAACTATCAAATATGGAGACAAGGAAATAACGCAATTCTCCGATGGTGGAACGACCTTCTACGCCACTCTCGCGGATGGATTCTTCCTGTTCGCCTTCGATCAACCGACTCTGCAGCAGGCTCTCGATCTGGCAGGAAAAAAGGAGCAATCCCTGGCTGGGTTGCCTGAATTCCAGGAACTGAAGGAAAAATACCAGGAACCTGTCGATTTTTTTGTTTTCACCTCACCCGAGGCGATGGAAAAAGAATTGATCCGTGACCGGCGGCAGCAGGCACCGGCAGGCAGGATGTCCGGACTGCGCTACAGCAGCTATGGCGTTTGGCGTGATCAGGACAGGTTCCGGGACAGGTCTATTACCCTGGTCGACAGGAAGACTCTGCCAGCCGCTAGCAATTGGGTTTTTGCAAATCCTCCGCAGAAGAATGCAACTCTTGCCATGGTTGCTGCGGACGTTCAGTTCTATTACTGGTCAAATTCCCTGGCACTGCGCTTGCTGCTCGACCTGCTGAAGAAGGAGGAGACTGCGGATTCGCTGGAGTACAGCAGTCTTGCTGCCGGCTTTCAGGAGATTACCGGGCATGATATCGAAAAGATAGCGGCCAGCATCGGTGACGGAACAAGCCTGCAGGTGCGTCGCGGCGCCGCCGATTCCATGCTCCCCATTCCTGCCGCCACTGTCTTTTTCCCTGTCAAGGACCAAGTGCCTGTAGAAGACGCCCTTTCCAGGGGGTTCAGCAGTCTTGGGCTGGCGACGCGAGAGGAAACGTTCAGAAACCGGAGTTTTCGTTCGGCCAGTCTCGGCCTGCCCGGAGGGGTGGAAGTCGTGTACGGTTTTCTCGACGATTATCTTTTCGTGGGCAGCAATCGTCAGATGCTGGAAAGCATCGTCGATACACTGGAAAAGGGAAACGGCCTGGAAACGAGTCCTGATTTTACAGCGTTAGCAGGAGAATTCGCTGAACCCAGCAACTCTGTGACCTATGTCAAAGTCTCGGAGATCATCGAGGGCATCAGGGCGATCGCTGGCTGGGCGCCTACCATACTGGCCATGCAGGACAGCGAACTGGCTGCGAAATCCCAGGTTCTGACTGACGCCTTGCTCAATCCGCTGCTCGATGGATTCAGCATGATTTCAGCAATCGGAACCCGGACGTATACGGAAACAGACCGGATTGTCATGGAATCGATCTATACGATCGTCCCGGATTTGAAGCAGAACGGGAAAGAGTGAGGCGCCATGCAGAATCTTGTCAACGAGTTGAAAAAACTTATTGATTTCAAGGATACCACAGACATCGGCGACATTGTCCTGATTGTTGCAAAGGAGCCGCAGATGCTGGCATACGCCCTGGTGACCGATATCGAAAGGGACGCAACGCGCAAGGACGAATGGTGGCACCTGCATTTTTCGGTTCTTGCCGTGCCTATTCAACAGATGGTCTGGACCTTGAGAACACCGCAGATGACCGGCTTGGAAATATTCACGATGGGTGGCGAGGAAAGGTTTCTCAAGGCGGTCGATCTGGGCGGGGCGCAACTTGGCCCGGTATCGCCGCAGGAAAATCAGAAAAAGGGTGGACTGAAGAGGATCAAGTAGAAGCGGTTCTACTCCCGCACCGAAAAATTGATGGTGAGAAACTCAAGTGCAGTTTCCATCTGCCGGTAGGAGATATTGGGAGACTTGTCGAGCATGATCTTCGAAGCCCTGACCTGGTCGGTATCCCTGTACTTGTCTGACAGATAGATAATTTCCTTGATTCCTGACTGGATGATCACCTTCGTGCATTCGTTGCAGGGAAACAGGCCGACGTAAATGCGACAGTTGCGAAGGTCGTTGGATATGGCGTTGAGCACCGCATTCAACTCGGCGTGGCAGACGTAAGGGTATTTGGTGTCGAGGTATTCCACGTCCCGGTTCCAGGGCAGTTCGTCATCGGAGCAGCCCCAGGGAAAGCCGTTGTAGCCGACTCCGACAATCTTGTTCTGGTCATTGGCGACGCACGCCCCGACCTGGGTATTCGGATCCTTGCTGCGCTGCGCGGATAGCAGGGCAACAGCCATGAAGTACTCGTCCCAGGAAAGATAGCCTTTTCTCTTCATTGGTTCAGCTCGCCTTTTCTTCCTTGAATTTTCTCCGCCGGTGCCTCCAGGTGTTGGCACCGCTGATCTCGTCAGCAAATTTCCTGATGCACTGGAAATAGCGGTCACCGGCCATCATTATCAGGGAATTGTGATCTGCGCCTGGGATCAGTAGGAACTGCTTGTTTCTCGCGCCGCTCTGCATCTGCAGTCTCTCCGCCTGAAAAGGGGGGATCAGCTGGTCGCGGGCGCCGTGCAGGATCAGGGTGGGCAGTTTGATACGGGCGATCTTGTCGGCGTTGCCGAACCCATCCTCTTCGGTGATGCCTTCCAGAGGAAAACCGAGTGATTCGGCCAGGGGCAGGGTGTCGGCGAAACCACTCTCGATGACCATTCCCTTATACTCCTGACTGTGCTGCAGGCCAATCTCGATGGCGCTCACCGACCCCAGGGAGCGGCCCATGATCAGTCGAGGCCCGGAGAACCCCCTGTGGTTGAGCCATTCAATGAAGAATCTGCTGACCGTCATGGCGTCAGCCAGCATTGCCGAGGCTGTCGGTACGCCGGTGCTCCAACCGTAGCCGCGGTAGGTGGCGATGAAAATGTTGAGACCGGCACGGCAGTATTCGTTGGCGATATCGTTGTAATCCCCGACAGTTTCACCGTTGCCATGGAAATAGAGGATGGTCGGCTGCTGAGGTGCTGCGGCGTGGAACCTGCAGCCGAGCGTGACTCTGTCATCCAGGAGGATGTCAACATCTTCGGCATCAGCCGGAGGCCGTGTTCGCTCAGTTTTTTGCGGAAAGAAGATATGGGAAAGGACCAGTGGTTGATCGAGCAGGTTGAAATTCGGCATGGTGTATTGTGGTGGTTGAGTGCGAAATGTCGCAGTTTGATACGGTGATGAGCTAATGTATCTGGATTATCAGTAAAAAACCAGCGGCAATGCACGCGAAGGGCGAAAAGAAAGGAAGAACGAGAGGGGCGGGGCACTGTCCGCAGGTCTGGCTGGCAGCAGGTCAGATAAAAAAAGGTCGCAGGCTGGGCCTGCGACCTTCGATTTGCTGGGGTGGACAATGGGACTCGAACCCACGGCCTCCTGGGCCACAACCAGGTGCTCTAACCGACTGAGCTACGTCCACCGCCTGAATCGCTTGGCAAAAACGCCCTCCTTATACCCACTGGACGCTGGTTTTGCAAGGGCAAAGTTATTTCACGGATTCGCCGCAATGCATGCATTTTATTGCCTGCGCCTTGATGATTTCAAAGCAGTGGGGGCACTCTTTCTTGAAGTTTGCTTTGAGCAGCTGACTGACAACCATCTCGCACTCCCTTTCGAAGGCCGTGTCGCGGAAGGAGTGGTTGCGGATGGCGTCAATACACTCGAGATCATTGAGCTGTTTCAGGCATTCCAAGGCTTTTTTACGGTTTTCCCGATCTGCAGCCTCGTCGAGAACCAGCAGCAGTACAGGTTCGAGATTCTTTTCGGCCACACAGACGGCGAGTGCGCTGACGGCCTCCTTCTCTTTCTGGTACCTGGTATTCTGGCTTTTCAAGGTTTCCGGATTGATGACGCTGGCTTTGAAGGCATCGGCGTTGCCGACCATCATCACGTTGCTTTCGGTACTGCCGGGGAGTTCCATGTAGCGATAGGATGCATGGTGACCATACTGATTCTCGACGTGGTCCCAACCGTTGAGAAAAAGTGGGCAGAGATCATTGAGGCAGATGAAGAGAATCTCGGACCCCCAGCCTAGCCCGTCGCCGACATGAACGGGCGGGGCCTCGCAACAGGACATTTTTTGTGAACAATGAGGACAGGTGTGAACTTCCTCGATGTATTTCTCAACGTATGATTGCATATACAGCTGCTCCTTGCTCAAGAATTGCCGCCGGTGGTTTTTGGCCGGCAGCGTGTAAGGGTATCGGTTCACTCCTGTCGAACGGCAGGAGTACAAAAACGACAGATCATTGCATCAACTTTCCCAATCTCCCTGAATTCCCGCAAGGGAGAGGACTTCATCGACGGCCTTGGCCTGCTTCATCCGGCTCTGCAGGAACGAGACCGGCATGTAGCGCCGGTTCGCCTCCATGATCCTGCTCAAGGCTTCTATATCGG
>CAYYWK010000224.1:0-5543 GCA_964475345.1 uncultured Desulfobulbus sp. | reverse complement strand
CGCCAACTCGCCCAACCACGTCGGCGTCCGCTTTCTCGAACTCGAGGACCGCAGCGAGAACTCCCACGACACCCTCAATACCATCCGCGAGCGGGTGGCGGACATCCCCGGCGGGATGATCACCATCGCCAAGGAGGAGGAGGGCCCGCCCACCGGCGCGCCGATCAACCTCGAGATCTCCGGCCCGGACTTCGCCGTCCTCGGCCGGATTGCCAAAGTGGTGCGCGACGCCCTCAGCCTGATCCCCTACGTCGAGGATATCCAGGACGACTTCTCTGAAGGCATCCCCTCGGTGCAGGTCAATGTCGACCGCCAGAAGGCGGCCCTGTTCGGGCTGACCACCGACATGATCGGTTTTGCGCTGAAAAGCGCCTACAACGGCCTGAATGTCTCCTCCTTCCGCCAGGGTGACGACGATTACGACATCACCCTGCAGCTCAGGGAGACGGACCGGCGGGTGGTGGACGTGCTGCACGAGCTGCTGCTGCCCACCCCCTCCGGCGAGACGGTGCCGCTGTCGACAGTGGCCACCATCACCTTCGCCGGCACCATGGGTGACATCAACCGGATCAACAGCGAGCGGGTGGTGACGGTCAAGGCCAATATCGACGAAACCAAGACCACCGGACCGGTGGTCCGCCAGGAGGCGGCGAAGTTCATCGACAGAATGCCGCTGCCGGCCGGCTACGCGATGAAGTTCACCGGCGAGCAGGACGAGCAGAGGGAGTCCGAGGACTTTCTCGCCAAGGCCTTCATGGTCGCGCTGCTGCTGATCTTCCTGACCCTGGTGGCGATGTTCAACTCGGTCAGCCAGCCCTTCATCATCATGACCTCGGTGATTCTTTCGCTGGGCGGCGCCTTCCTCGGCATGGCAGTCTTCCGGGCGCCCTTCGGCATCATCATGACCGGCGTCGGGGTCATCTCGCTGGCCGGGGTGGTGGTCAACAACGCCATCGTCCTGCTCGATTACACCAACAAGCTGCGGGAGCGCGGACACGACCTGAAGGATGCCGTGATTTCGGCCGGCGCCACCCGCCTGCGGCCGGTGCTGCTGACCGCGATCACCACCATCCTCGGCCTGATCCCGATGGTCACCGGCGTCTCCTACGATTTCCACAGCTGGTCCATCGCCTGGGTCAGCGAGTCGAGCATGTGGTGGAAATCGATGGCCAACGTGGTCATCTTCGGCCTGTTCATGGCCACCTTCCTGACCCTGATCGTCGTCCCGACCCTGTATTACCTGGTTGCCCGCTTCATCGACAACCGGCACTACATCGGCCAGCGCCTCCGGACCCTGTACTGGAAACCCTACGCGCTGCTGGCGGGCGAACCACGACCGAAAGAGGACAACTAAATGCGCAGACTCATTTGCTACGGTCTCGGCCTGCTGCTGACCGCCCACCCCATTGCCGCTCCTGCCGCGGAGACGGATCCGGGACAGAGACTCGGAATCGACGAGGCCGTCAGGACCGCCCTGGCCAGCAACCTCGGCATCATGATCAAGAAGGACGAAGTCGACGCAGCGGCAGGCACCCGTCAGGCCGCCGAGGGCGAATTCGACATCCTGGCCACCGGCGAGGCCGGGGCCGCCGGCCAGCAATACGCCCAGCTGGTCAGCGGCGCAGCGGCCGAAGACGAAACCGGCCAGTGGCGGATCGGCCTGCAGAAGAAGTTCGTCACCGGCACCGAGGTCAGCCTCAACTGGTCCAACAGCCGCTTCTCCAGCACGCCACAGGTCTATCTTCTCGACCCGGCCTACAGTTCGAGCCTGACCCTGGGCGTTCGCCAGCCGCTGCTCAAGGGTTTCGGCGTCGACACCCAGACCGCCGGCATCCGGGCCGCCGACAGGAACCTGGCCGCCGCCGACCTGCTGGTCGCAAGCGAGGCCGCCAACCTCGCTGCAGGCGTCAGGAGGGCCTACTGGAACCTGGTCTATGCCTGGCAGGACCGGGAGGTCAAGGTCCTGTCGATCAGGCTGGCGGAAAAGCTCCTCGATGAGACCATGGCGAAGATCGGGGCAGGCCGCCTGGCCGAGGTCGACCGCTACCAGCCGGAGTCTGAAGTGGCCCGACGCGAGGAGAACCTGATCCTCGCCGACCGCAGCATCGGCCTGTACGAGGATGAGCTGAAGCTGCTGATGAACAGCTCGGACTGGCAGGGGACGATCACCCCCACCGACCGGCCTACCACCGCGCCGGTTGCGCCGGATGCGGCGGAGGTGCTGGAGACGGCCCTGCGCCAGAGGCCGGATGTGCTGGCGGCCGACCTCAACCGGGAAGCCGCGGAGATCCTCGAGTCGGCCGCACAGGACCAGACCAGACCAGACCTGGCGCTGGTCGGTCTGGTGGGCCAGGGAGGCACCGACGAAGACTACGGCAACAGCCTCGATGACGCCATCGACGACCCCGAGACCCAGTGGCAGGCCGGGCTCGCCCTCTCCATCCCGTTGCAGAACAGGGCGGCGAAAGGCAATTACGCGCAGGCCCGGGCAACCACCAGCAAGGCCCGCAACAGCGCCCAGCTGCTGCGTCTCGAGGTGCAGAAATCGGTACGGAGCACTCTGCGCGACGTCCAGCTCGCCCTCAAGGCCATGGAGGCGACCAGGAAAACCAGCCTGGCCTCGCAGAAGCGTCTCGAGGCCGAGCAGGCCAAGTTCGCTGCCGGCCGCGCCACCACCCTCGATGTCCTGACAGCCCAGGAAGCCTATTCAGAGGCCCTGAGCCAGGAAAAACTGGCCGAAGTCAGCTACGCGGTAACCCTGGCCGAACTCGACCGTATCCAGGGCCGGACGGGACTGTCCGACAGCCCCTGAGCGCCATCCCCTCCCAGCCCGGCTTTTCGGGAAACGTCATGCCGGAGGCAGAAAGCAGCAAGCTCCGCCGGGAACCGCCGCCGCTCAGCGCCCCCGACAGCCCCTGCCGCCGGCTTGACGTATTCGGCAAGCACTCTTTGACATTTCGAGTGCATTGCTGATAAGCTGTCAGCACATCAGACCAGCCCCGTTGCCAGGCCGGCCGCAAGCGGCCCTCACCGATATGGAAGAATGAACACGCACAGCATCGTCCGCCAGCTGAGGGAATCGAAACGACTGCCGTCACCCTCGCGGGTCACCCTGGAGATCATCCGCCTCAGCCAGAGTGAGACAACCTCGATGGCCGACATTACCAAGGTCATTGAAACCGACCCCGCGCTGGCCGGCGAGTTGCTGAAATATGCCAATTCCGCCCTCCTCGGCAACAGTCCGCCGGTGGTTTCGATCCACCGGGCTGCCACCCGCCTCGGCCTCAACAACGTGGTCAATCTCGCCCTCGGCTTCTCGCTGCTGGCACGGAACCAATCCGGCAGCTGCCGCACCTTCGATTATCCCCGTTTCTGGTCGCGATCGCTGGCACAGGCTATCGCCGCCCGTTCCATTGCCGAGGTCCAGGGCAAGCGTGACCCGGAGGAACTGTTTGTCTGCGGCCTGCTCTCCCATATCGGTGAACTGGCGCTGGCCAGCGTCTACCCGAACGAATACGCCCGGATCCTCGAGCAGGATGCGGGCGAAGAACAGCTGGCAGGCCTTGAAAAGAAGGCTTTCGGCTTCGACCACAGCGAGGTGACCGCCGAACTGCTCCTCGACTGGGGACTCCCGGACGAGTATGCCCAGGCTGTCGGCCTGCAGGAACAGTACGGCGAGAACACCATCCCGGACCATCCGGTGGCGGAACTGGCAGGACTGCTCCATCTCTCGTCGCAGATCGCCGACATCTGCCTGCTGAAACTGCCGAACACCGGTACCCTGCAGTCGGTGGAGAAGCTGGCCATACGGTTTTCGATCACCACCGACACCTTCAGCGGCTTCTTCGACCGGGTGGTCCTCAGGTGGCAGGAATTCAGCGAGCTGTTCCAGATCCCCTCCCAGGAATGCCTGCCCTACGAACAGATCAGGGTCCTCGGCACCGCAGTCGCCAGCGACGACCAGGACCCCGCCGTCGAGACCCTGAAGATCCTGGTGGCGGACGACGATCCGATAACCCGTCTCAGCCTGGAGAAGATCCTGGCCGCGCCGAACCGGACCATACTGATGGCAAGCGACGGCGAAGAGGCGCTGCGGCTCGCCATCGAGCAGCTGCCGCAGATGATCGTTACCGACTGGAAGATGCCGGTCCTCGACGGCCTGGAACTCTGCACCTTCCTGCGCCGGACCAGCCTGACCCAGCACATCTACTTCATCATGCTGACCGGCCGCGAGGATGACGAAGCGCTGGTTATGGCCTTTGACGCCGGTGTCGACGACTACGTCACCAAGCCGTTCACCCCGAGGGTCCTCGAGGCGCGGGTCAGGAGCGGCGAGAGGCTGATCCGCTACCAGAAGACCATCACCCGCGACAAGGACCTGATCCAGCGCTACGCCTCCAGCCTTGCCACCGCCAACAGCAAGCTGCTGACCATGGCCATGACCGACGCCCTCACCGGCCTGCCGAACCGGCGCAGCATGATGACCAGGTTGAGCGAGGCGGTGGCCGAGGCCAGACGTTTCAATGCCCAGCTCTCCTGCATCATGATTGACGTGGATCACTTCAAAGAGGTGAACGACAGGCACGGCCATGACAGCGGCGACCTGGTGCTGAAACAGATCGCCGACATATTCGTCGCCAGGACTCGTGGTTACGACATGGTCAGCCGGACCGGCGGCGAGGAGTTTCTGGTGATCAGCAGCCGCACCGACCAGGAAAGCGCCCGCCAGCTGGCCGAGAACCTGCGGGTCGCGATCAGGGACCACGAATTCACGATCCCGGGCGGAGGCGGCATCAGGATGACGATCAGTCTCGGCGTCGCCGTCTGGCAGCCGGACATGAGCGACGGCAGCATGCTGATCAAGGCCGCCGACAAGGCCCTCTACACCGCCAAGGTCAACGGCCGCAACCGCGTCGAGACCGCCTCGCCCTGAACCGGGGCCCTCTGTTCCGACCCCGGTCCGACGGGCCCGGGCCTGTCAGTTGACCCGTTTCTCCCGGCCCTGCCACTCCCGCTCGCGCAGCTTGAATTTCTGGATCTTACCGGTGGCGGTCTTCGGCAGCGCACCGAATTCGACGTATTTCGGGGCCTTGAATCTGGCCATCTGCTCCTTGCAGAAGGCGATGATGCCCTCGGCGGTGGGGTTGGTCCCTTCCTTGGGGACGACGAAAGCCTTGGCGACCTCACCCCATTTCTCGTCCGGCACTGCCACCACCGCCACCTCCATGACATCGGGATGACGGTAGATGACGTTTTCCACCTCGACGGTGGAGATGTTCTCGCCGCCGCTGATGATGATGTCCTTCTTGCGATCCATGATCTGAATGTAGTTGTTGGGATGGATCACCGCCAGGTCGCCGCTGTGGAACCAGCCGCCTTCGACGGCGGCCGCCGTCGCCTTCGGGTCCTTGTAGTAGCCCATCATCACGTTGTTGCCGCGCATCACGATCTCACCGATGGTGGTGCCGGTGCCGCCCTACCGCACCCCCCGCGGGGAGATCGGGTGTTGCGCGCCACACCAGAACACCGCGGGGGGTGCCGGT
>CAYYWK010000223.1:0-5584 GCA_964475345.1 uncultured Desulfobulbus sp. | reverse complement strand
CCGAGGTCGACTACATCGGCCTGTTCACCAACCCCTGGTTCCTCGTCCCGTTCGGGCTCTCCGTCGCTTACCTTGTCTACAAGCAGAGCTGGAAGGACCTGATCATCATCGCGATCCTGATCGGCATCTGGTGGGTATCAGGCACTGCATACATGTCGAACCTGATCGTCAACGGTGAACTGCAGATCAGCAAGGTCCTGCCGGTTGCCTTCGGCGGCGCCTGCGTGCTCGGCCTGATCATCTACCTCTTTTTCGGCAGGTCCGACTGACGTGAACGCGCATGCAGTACCGTAACGGGGTCTTTATCATCACTGAAGAGGATCACTGCCCGCTCTACAATGTCGGCGAGGAGCTGAAGGTCAGCGAGGGGATCCTCACCCTGCCCATCGCCAAGCCCACCTGCCTGACGCTGGCCCGGGAGCTGATCGTCATCGTCTCCGAGGACATCAGCTTCGAGCGCTACCGGGTCGGCGAGATGGAGCGGTCCAAGTTCGAGTGCGGGGGCTGCACCGGCCTGGTCCGCTTCGAATTCAAGAAGGAGAAGGATTACGCCACGCTGCAGATGAAGCTGCTGGTGGCCTCGGAGCGCAAGGAGAAGATCAAGGCGGTCGCACAGTATGCCGGCCTGCTCAGAACCATCGAGATCTTCGAGCCGCTCACCGA
The DNA here is from genome assembly GCA_964475345.1 of uncultured Desulfobulbus sp. Taxonomy (GTDB): domain Bacteria; phylum Desulfobacterota; class Desulfobulbia; order Desulfobulbales; family Desulfocapsaceae; genus Desulfoprunum. Next base: position 4,921 of record CAYYWK010000223.1, on the reverse strand, counting down.
CGACGATCTGCTCGACCTGGCGACGCTGCTCACCTTCAAGGATTACCCGTGGGGTTTTCCGATCGTCCAGAAGGGCGACGCCGGCATCGAACTGTACATCATCGTTTCCGGCAGAGTGGAGGTCATCGACGATGAGGGCGTCACCCTTGCCGAAATGGGCCGCGGGGACGTCTTCGGCGAGATGAGCCTGCTCTCCGGTGAACCGGTGACGACCACCATCATGGCTGCCGAGCCGACCAAGGTGGCGGCTCTCAACCACAAGAATTTCCGCCATATCCTCGCCAGGTTCCCGGCCCTGCAGGTCTTCTTCTACAAGCTGCTGGTCAGCCGGATCATCAAGATCAACCTGCAGCGCGCTGAAGAGCTCTCCTCGGGCATGGTCGGCCAGCTGGATGACATGTCGGTTGTCGAGCTCTGCCAGATGATCAACGCCAACCAGAAGACCGGGCATCTGAAACTGGAATACGGGATGACCCGCGCCGTGGTCGTCTTCAACGAGGGCGAGATCGTCCATGCAGAGATCAGCGAGATATCCGGGCAGGAGGCCTTCTTCCAGATTCTCTGCCAGTCCGGTGGGCGATTCAAGTTCGTGCACGGGCTGTCCGCCGCCGACCGCAACCGTGACGTGATCGGCGGTTTCATGGCGATGCTGATGGAAGGCATGAAACGGCTCGATGACAGTAACGACTGAGACCCACAAGCACCAACCGCCGGGTCGCCGGGAAACGAAACGGCAGGTCCTGTCGCTGCTGGCGCAGCCGGATTTGGCCGGCATCCTCGCTGAGATCGCCACCTTTCCTGACCGGGACCTGATCGGTCCGCTGTTTTCCGCACTCTGTCATGCCGATGAAGTGGTGCGCTGGCATGCCGTCAGCGTCTTTGGCCGGACAGTTTCCCGGATGGCACACCGAGACATGGAATCGGCCCGCATCGTCATGCGCCGCATTCTCTGGAGTCTCAATGACGAGTCGGGCGGCATCGGCTGGGGAGCGCCGGAGGCGATGGCGGAGGTCATGTTCCACTCGCAGGCGCTGGCCGGGGAATACCTGCACATGCTCGTCTCCTACATGCGGGAGGACGGGCCGGAGGCCTTTCAGGACGGCAACTTCATCGAACTGCCGATGCTGCAGCGGGGGGTGCTGTGGGGTGTCGGCAGGCTGATCCCCCGTTACCGGGTGACCCTGGCGGAAATGGCGATAGAGGCCGACCTCCGCTCGTATCTGCGTTCACCTGACGGCGATGTGCGCGGCCTGGCCTGTCGCTGTCTTGAACTGCTCGGCGCGAATTGCCCTGCCGGGGAAGCGGCGAACCTTGCCCGGGACGGGCATCAGCTGCGGGTCTACAGCGAAGACGGTTGGCTCAGCTGCACGGTTGCCGCTATCGCCCGCCGGCTGCAGGTTGACGGGATCGCAACGGGGCCCGCCGGCGACGATCGTCGGGCGTGTCAGTGCCCTGACATACAGGAGGAACAATGATGCCGGCTGATAGCAGGCTCTTTGCCGGTCTCGGCTGTGTGCAGTTCCGGATCCGGCCGGCACAACCCAGGGAGAATCTCCGGCAGGTGGCGGCCGCCCTTGATGCCGCGGGCGACCTCAGCCGGACGCTGGTCGTGCTGCCGGAGCTGTGGGCATCCGGTTTCGCCTATGACTGCCTCAACGAGATGGCGGGGGCCAGTGCGGCGATGCTGGACGGGCTGGCGCATCTGGCTGGGCGGCATCGCTGCGTCTTTGCCGGCTCGCTGCTTGAGGCCGCCGGCGCCTGGAAAGACGGCAGGATGTACAACACGCTCTACGTCTCCGGTGCAGAAGGATGTATCGGCAGCTACCGCAAACAGCAGATATTTCTCCATGGCGGCGAAGGGCAGGCGTTCGAGGCCGGCATCGAGCCGTACCCGGTTCAGACGCCGCTGGGGGTGATCGGCTGCCTGGTCTGTTACGATCTGCGGTTTCCGGATCTTGCCCGGAGCCAGTGCCAGGTCGGGGCCGACCTGCTGGTCTGCGCCGCCGAGTGGCCGCTGGAGAGGATCGCGCACTGGCGCAGCCTGCTGATCGCCAGGGCCATCGAGAACCAGACCTTTGTCATCGGCTGCAACGCCTGGGGAGAGACCGGCGGGGTAGAACTGGGCGGCGGTTCGGCGATCATCGACCCGCTGGGCAATGTCCTGGCTTCGGCCGCCGAAGGGCCGGAACCGCAGGTGCTGGTCGTGCCTGCGGACTGGCAGCAGCGCGAGATGTATCGCTCCCGTTTCCGCTCTTTTGCCGTTTCCGCATACCGTTTCAGGGATGAGCGGAAGATCGCCGCCACCGCCGCATCCTGTATTGAAGTGCTTACCGCGAGGAAAAAGGCCGGGCTGCGGCTGGTCCGCGTCGAGGTGGATAGCGAGACCGTCGCGGCGGACCTGGCTGGACTTGAAGAAGCGCGCAGGGTTGGCGACTTTCTGATGGTGGTGCTGGGCCTGCCGGACCCCGAAGGGCGCATGTGCAGGCGGCTTGCCGCTCTCGGCTGTGTCGATGCCGTCTGCCGGCTGGAGGATTTCAGCGCAGGCGAGAAAGAGGTGCTGGCGGAACTGGCGCCACTGGCCGAGATCTGCGGTTGAGCCGCGATCGCTTCAGAGAATGCCCGGCGGCATCGCCGGTACGCGGTCGCCGCCGAGGACAAAGCCGCCGTCCAGCCGGAGCACGGCGCCTGTCATGAATGTGGCCTCAACGGCCAGGAACCACACCGCATCTGCCACCTCCTCAGGGGTGCCGGTGCGGCCGAGCAGGGTATGGCCAAGCAGTTCACGGCGCTGCCCCTCGTTCAACACGCCCCAGCCCCGTGTCCCTTCTCCGTGCCGCCCCATGATCAGGCCAAGCGCCAGTTCGTTGACCCGCACCCCAGGCCCGGCCTCTCTCGCCCATGTTTCGGTAAAGGAGGCAACCGCCCGGTTGGCGGCGCTGTAGCCGTCGCTGAAGACCAGGCCGGCCGGCCCGCTGCGGCCGGTCAGGCCAGCCACCGAGGAGATGTTGACCACCGCCGCGCCGGCTGATGCCTGCAGCAGAGGCATGCAGTGCCGGTAGAGGAGGAGCTTGGCGGTCAGGGTGGTGGCGATTTCCAGTTCCCACTGGCCGTCGTTGTGGGGATGGTCGTAGCTGCCGTGGACAACCGGCATACCGCCCCGTTCGATATTGTTGATCAGGATATCGAGGTGTCCGAACTTCGCCAGGACCGCCTCGGCCAGAGACGCCACCTCATCCCTGGCCCGGAGATCGGCGGGCATGATGAGCACAGGCACACCTGCCTGGCTCAATTCCTCCTCCATTTCCCGATTCGATTCCGGCCAGTCGTGGGTCGGCAGCACCAGGGCGGCTCCTGCAGCGGCAAAGCGCCTGGCGATGGCCCGGCCGATGGGGCGGGATGCCCCCGGGACGAGGACGGTTTTGCCGGCTAATCGCATTGCAATCTCCCTGTGTTGATGATGTGCCATTTCCCATGTCCTGCATCGCCGCAGTGGCGATCTGTTTCAGGCTGCAGCCTCGGCAGCCGTTTCAGTCCGGCCGGCGGTCCGGCAATGCTGGCATGTGGGTGCATCAGCCCTTTTTAATGCACCGTGAGGAAGCCGTCAATCGGTACGAGAAGGCCCGCCTATGGGACAACCGGCGACCTGAGTCGTCCCTCTGCCTTCGGCAGGGCTGCCCTGGTTGGCCGTCATGGCAGCGGAGATCCGTCTCCTCTTGCAGGTGGTGATTTGACTTTCCCTCAGGCTTCGCATACGATGGCAACAAAGGAGAATCAAAACGATGACTTGTCACCCGGCGGCGAGGCCTTGGCGGCCGCATCCGAGAATAATCGTGCATTTGAACACATACACAAGGAATACACTGCGATAATGGTTGTCGACGATCCGCGAGGAATGGCGCCGGCATGCGACTGTGTGGCAGCGTCATGAACGGGGGGCAGCGCACAGGGCAGGGCTTGCCACAACCTGTCCGGGTCTTCCGGGAATGGCTGCTGTTTGCGATGGTCGTTGCCATTTTCGGCGTCTGGCTCGCTTATCTCGGCTACCGCGACTACTGGCAGACAGACTCAGGTCAGCGGGAGCGCCTGCTGTTTCAGGCCGGGACCATCGAAGCCCTGATTGCCCAGCAGATTGAATCCATCGGTTCAACGCTGGGAAGCGTCCGCAGCGACCTGCCGCCCCGCTGGCAGGACAATGCCGGGCTGGGCGAGACCGCCACGCTCCGCTTCAGGACGCTGGTGGAGGCCATGCCCGCCCTGCACAGCATCGCCGTTCTCGACTCCGCCACCCGCATACTGGCGTCCAATCAGGACGCACTGATCGGCCGTTCGTATCCCAACCCCGGCAGCATAGCGACTGCGCGCAGCAATCCGGATCCGGAAGCGCTCTACATCAGTCCACCATTCAGATCTTCCCTCGGCGTCTGGACCCTGATCCTGTCCCGGGTCATTGTCGACGGGCAGGGCAGGTTCGCCGGCCTGATATCCGCTTCACTCGATCCGGAGGCCTTGCGGGTCATCATGAAATCGGTGCTCTACACGGCAGACACCCGTGCCGCCCTTGTCCACGACGATGGCACGCTCTTTGTCATCGAACCCGAAAAAGAGGGCAGCTGCGGCAGGAATCTGGCCGTACCCGAGTCGTTTTTGACCCGGCATCGGCAGCTGGGGAGCACCGCCAACACCTTCAAGGGTCTTGCGTACGCGACGGATGAGTTGCGGATGGTGGGATTGCGGACTATCAACCCGCCACGGCTGAAAATGGAGCGCCCGCTCTATGTGGCCGTTTCCCGCGATCTCGCAGCCGTCTACGGCGAATGGCGGCAGGATACATTGGTTCATGCCGGCCTGTATGTCCTTTTCTGCGGTGGCGGCGGTCTGGCCCTGTTTCTCTGGCAGAGGAAACGCCGCACCGCCAGTCGGG
>CAYYWK010000222.1:0-5588 GCA_964475345.1 uncultured Desulfobulbus sp. | reverse complement strand
AGGTATGGCAGACGCGGCAACCCTTCATCGGCGACCTCTCTTCCGGCTATGTGGCGATCAGGGTGCCGGTCATCCGGGAGCGGCGCGTGCTGTACACCCTGGTCGCCCCGGTGGATCCGCATTTTTTCCTGGCGGTCCTGCAGTCCGCCTGGGAGGAGAAAAACTGGCAGTATATCATCGCCGGTAGCGACAACATCGTCATCACCGCCTCGCCGGAGACCGGAATGGCCAGCGGCCGGGAGCTGTCGCCGCACTTCGCCGAGCACAAGGATGACCGGGTGCACCAGCTGGGAGACATGCTACACGCCCGGCCGGTCATGGTACCGGCCAGCGGTTGGCGCCTGTTCCTGCTGATTCCGGACGACATCATCAAGGCTCCTTATCTGCGGGCCCGCCAGATCGTCTTTGCCGGGGGAGTGATCGCCTCGCTCTTCTCCGTGGTGCTGATCCTGGCGATCAGCGCCGCCTGGGCCGCCCGGCATGAGACGGAGCGGCTGCAGCTGCAGGTCGATGAACGGGCCAGGGCCCAGGCCGCCCTGGAAAAGAGCGAGATGGAGCTGAAAGAGGCGCAGAATCTCGCCGAGGTGGGCAGCTGGAACTGGGATATGCAGACAGGCAGTCACTGGTGGTCTGAGGAGGTCTACCATATCTATGGCCGGGACCCCGGTCTCCCGCCTGCCGGTTATCCCGAGGTGCGGCAGTATTTCACCGCCGCCAGCTGGACGCACTTAAGCGCCGAGGTCGAGAAGGCGCTGGCCGAGGGCAGGGGCTATGTCTGCGATGCCGAGGTTGTTCGGGAGGATGGCGGGCACCGCTGGATAACCGCCCGGGGGATCGCCCTGCGTGACGGGAATGGCGCTGTCCTGCAACTGAAAGGGACGATCCAGGACATCACTGATCGCAAGCGCATGGAGGACTCGCTGCGCGACTCGGAGCTGCGTTTCCGCACCCTGTTCGAGCAGTCCATGGATGCCATCGCCATCATGGACGGCTACCCGCCTCGTTTCCGTATCGTCAACCCCGCCTTTGTCGAGATGTTCGGCTATACCGGCGAAGAGGTCTCGGCGCTGGTCGGGGAGCAGATCTGGCGCCTGGTCCATCCCGACGATGTCGAGCATGTCAGGAGGAGTCTCAAGGACCGGATGGAAGGCCGGGCGAGCTCGGCGCGCTACGAAATGCGGATCGTCCGCAAGGATGGCGCCATCCGCTGGGTGGAGGCGATCGGCATCCGCTTCGAAATGAACGGCACGGTTGTCAACCAGGCCTTCTACCGCGACATCTCCGAGCGCAAGGCGGCGGAGCTGGAACGCCAGAAACTGCAGGAACAGCTGCTGCAGGCCCAGAAAATGGAGTCGGTGGGGCGGCTGGCGGGCGGTGTCGCCCACGATTTCAACAATATCTTGTCGGTCATCATCGGCCATGCGGAGATGGCGATGGCGGATATCGATCCGTCCGACCAGCTGCAAGCCGACCTGCAGGCGATCTACGACGCAGCCCAGCGCTCGACCAGCATCATCCGCCAGCTGCTGATGTTCTCACGCAAGCAGATCGTGGTGCCGGTGGTCCTTGATCTTAACGGCATTGTCGAGGGCATGCTGAAGATGCTCCGCCGCCTGATCGGCGAGGACATCGAGCTGACCTGGCATCCGGCGCCGCAGCGGCTGATGATCCGGATCGACCCCTCCCAGGTTGACCAGATCCTCGCCAATCTCTGCGTCAATGCCCGCGACGCCATCGCCGACACCGGCCGGGTCAGCCTCGAGAGCGAGCGCCTGCACCTGGACGGGGAAGACGGTGCGGGCGCCTACGACCTGCTGCCGGGGGAATACGCGGTCCTGTCGGTGAGCGACAGCGGCTGCGGCATGGACAGGGAAGTGGCCGAAAAAATCTTCGAACCCTTTTTCACGACCAAGGGAGAACGCGGAACCGGCCTGGGACTTGCCACCGTCTACGGCATCGTCCGCCAGAACAACGGCGGCATCCACGTCTACAGCGAACCGGGGAAGGGGACGACTTTCAAGATCTACCTGCCGCTGACGGAGGAGGCCGAGCAGCCGGAAGCGGCGGCAGCAGCCGAGACCGCGCGGGCCGGCCGGGGCGAGGTCATCCTGATGGTCGAGGACGACCCCGGTATCCTCAAGATGGGGGCGACGATGCTGGAGCGGATGGGCTATGCCGTTCTCCAGGCCGCCAATCCGGAGCAGGGCATAGAAATGGCCCGGGAGCATGCAGGGGCAATCGCCGTCCTGCTGACCGATGTCATCATGCCGCAGATGAACGGCAAGCAGCTGGCCGAGAGAGTCCTTGCGCTGCAGCCCGGACTCCGGGTGGTCTACATGTCCGGGTATACCGCCAATGTCATCGCCCATCACGGGGTGCTGGACGAGGGCATCCATTTCCTGCAGAAGCCCTTCACCAAAAAGGATCTGGCGGCGAAAATCAGGGAGGTGCTGGATTGAGGCGGATTCTGGGGGAGGGCAGGTGATGAGCCGCAAGGCAGACGAGGCATCGCCGGCGTATACCTGCACCGAGTACCGGCAGGAGATGGTCCTGCTGGCCCTGCGGCGCAAGCTGCTGCTCTCCGACCTGGCGGAGGAGGAACGCCTGCGCCTGGCCGATGAGATCGCCAGGCTCGAGGAGGAGCTCGGGATGTAGGCGGGCCTTGTGGCAGGGCGGTGACAGGGAGGGTCAGGGTGCCGCCAAGGTTTGCCCTGAGGGACCGGCCGGCAGGGGCGGGGTTTGGCGGTTGTCAAGGTGTTCGAGGAGTATCCTGCGGACCTCCTCGATGGTCTCCGGGCGGTCCTGGCAGCTGTGGCCGGAGTGGACGATGAATTCGGAGGCCATCCCTGGGAGGTGGGCGCTGCGGTACTCCACCACCCCGTCGTCGCCCTGCGGCGGCTGGTCGTCGCCGTCGATGGCGATGATCGAGTGGCCGGTGACGCCGGCAGCCAGCGGCGTTTCGGCGATGGCCTGCAGCAGCGGGTCATCCGGCGACATTGCGTCGACGCTGGTCGGTATCCTGCCCTGCCATTGCCGGCGGACGTTGTCGGTGAAAAACGTGTAGATTTTCCCGAAGCTCTGCACCACGCCGAGCGGCAGGGTGATCACCCGCTGCACCAGGTTGCGGGCCAGCGACCTGCTCAGAAAACTGCCCCGATGCGGGGTCGAGATAAAGACCAGGCGTCTGACCGTCGGAACCGGGGTGATGACCATGTTGGCCCTGATCATCTCCCTGTTCTCCCGGCTGGTCTTCAGGTCGTCGATGCTGCCGCCGATGACGGTCCGCAGCAGCCGGTCACCGCTGTCGATGGCGCACATCTTGGCCAGCAGGCCGCCCTGGCTGTGGCCGATGACGACCATCCGCCGCATCGCCGCCGAAGCGCCCCCGGGGTCGAGTTTTGCCGCTTCCGTGGCGATCGCCTGCCGCAGGTCGAGCGCCGAGAAGGTGATCAGGCGGCTGCTGTTGTAGAAGAAGTACCAGAACTGGTATTTCCTGCCGACCACCGGGTCGCTGTTCAGCGTGTTGATCATCTCCGCCCACCAGACCGGGCTGCTGAGGGTGCCGTGGACGAAGATCACCGGGATGCGTTGCGGGTCGTAGGGCTGGAAACGGTACAGCCGGCTGGGGACATCCTGCAGCCGGCCGAGGAAGGCGTCGATGCCGAACGACCAGATCTTCTCCTCGGAGAGCTTGTAGGCCACCGGGGCGCTGATATCCTTTTCCAGCGGGATATTCCTGCCGTTGACGGCCACCGAGTCGCCGGCAAAGGCGGAGTGCAGCTCAAGCGTCGCCTGCATCGGTCCCTGCCCGCTGCTGGCCAGGTTTCCTGACAGCCGCAGGAAGGCGGTGGCCGGTATCGCCTGGCTGCCGAAAAGACTGTTTTTTTCGGCCCGGCGCACGGCGATAAGCGGCATGCCGAGGCCATCGCTGCGGTTGCGCACGCTGAGGCCGCGGATGGCGTAGCCGTCGGCCGCCTCGAAACGCTCGAAGCGTTCAAGCTCCCAGGGGAAACGGCTGCGGTCGACGCTGATTTCGATACTGCCCACCGGCAATCGCCGGAGCCCTTCCCGAAACTCGACAGCCCCCTGTTCCCCGGTGGCCAGTCCCCGCCACAGCGCGAGATTGTAGATGTCGATTGCCACCTGCAGCCGGCGGTCATAGAGGCTGGGGGCGGGTTCGAGGCCGCTGTCGAGGACGGCATGGTAGGCATAGACGGCCGCCTGCAGAAAGCAGTCCGGGGCCCTGTGCCGCTCGGACGCGTCGCCGCTGCGCCCGAGGCGTTTGGCCTCGCCGTAGCTGAGTTCGGCAAGCGCAAAAAGGATGTCCCGGCGTTTGTCCCTGAGGGCCGTGTCGTGGAGGATATGCAGGGCCGCAGTCGGGTCGGTGCGGTATGTTCCGGTCAGGCCGAAGCGGTGGAGAATGACCGTGGTCGCGGATTGGGCGCTGTCGCCGCTCAGCACGCTGTCGCTGCCGGTAAGATAGGCGGCGCTAGGATCGAGCCGGCGGACACCGATGGGCGTGCTGCAGCCGGCCAAGAGCAGCAGGCAGGCGAGGAGCAGGACGGCGGGGCGGAGAGCCGCTGCCATGTCCTTCAGGAGAGCAGCCAGCCGACCGGCAGCCAGAGCAGCTGCAGGGCGGCAAGGGCGTAGAGGCCGGCGACGACGTCGTCCATCATGATGCCGATGCCGCCGTGGATGCGACGGTCGAACCAGGAGACCGGGAACGGTTTGGCGACGTCGAAGATTCGGAAAAGGACAAAGCCGAGCAGCCAGGCGAGGGGATGGTCCGGGGCCATGGCCAGGGTGATGAACATGCCGAGGACCTCGTCGATGACGATGGCCCCGGCGTCCGGCCGGTTCATGATCTTTTCCGCCGAACCGGCGGCGAAGAAGCCGACGATGAAGACTGCCGCCAGCACCGCCAGGTAGCTGGCAGGGGGAAGGTCCTTCAGCAGCAGCCAGGGCAGCAGCGCGGCAAGCGAGCCCCAGGTTCCCGGCGCCTTCGGCAGCAGGCCGACGTAGCAGCCGGTGGCGATGGCCATGATCAGCCGGTTCATTGTTCCCCGTCGCCCTCCGCCCGCATCACCTGCCGGTAGACGAGGTTCAGCGGGACCTGGTGCTCAAGGGCGATCCGCCGGCATTCCTCGTATTCCGGGTAGATCACGGTGCCTGCCGGCCCGCTGACCTTCTTTGCTTTCACGATCCCCCAGCGGGTATGGACCTGGACCTGCTCGCGCGGCAGGGTCAGCCGCTCCTCACGCCGGAAGCGCAGGCCGATGGCGGTGGTCTCGGAGAGGATGGTGGCCTTGATTTCGTAGCCGTGGGCAGGGTCGCAGACCGCCTGCAGGCGGAAGGCCGGCCGTCCCTTCTTCATCTGGATCGGGGTGATGTTGACATCAAGCGCGCCACGGGACAGCAGCAGTTCGCTGAGGTAGGGGAAACCTTCCGGGCTCCAGTCGTCGAGGTTGGTTTCGATGATCTCGACCTGCTGCGATTCATCGGCAAGCCGCGGGGTGCCGACGATGAGGCGCAGCAGGTTGGGCCGGTTGCCGGCCAGGGTCCGGCTGCCGGCGCCGCAGCCGGTGGCG
>CAYYWK010000221.1:4448-5609 GCA_964475345.1 uncultured Desulfobulbus sp. | reverse complement strand
GGAGAGCCTGGCGCCGGTCGGGACACCGGAAATGGTGACGGAGAGGGATTCGGAGCCATCCAGGTCCTTCAGGGCCGGGGTGATAACGAGGCCAATGGGGGTGTCCTCATTCCCGCTGGCGGCCTTGACTGTCAGAGTCGGGGTGTCGGCAACCGCCGCCACCGTGACGCTGAATGTCGCACTGGTGCTGGCCTGGTCGCCGTTTTCGCCCTCGCTGGCGGTGGCGGTGACCTGCAGCTGAAAGTCGGCATCACTGTTGGCCGGCGGGGTGATTTTGAGGCCGCTCAGTTGGGCTGGGGAGAGGGTCCAGGATCCGTCACCGTTATTGGTACCGGCGGAGAGCTTGGCGCCTGTCGGGACACCGGAAATGGTGACGGTGAGGGATTCGGAGCCGTCCTGATCCTTCAAAGCCGAGGTAATGTTCAGCGTGATGGCCGTGTCTTCGTTTCCGCTTACCGACTTGGCGGTCAGGGCTGGGGTGTCGGCCACCGCCGTCACCGTTACCGGCAGCGAGGCCGTGGAGGTGCTGATGCTGCCGCCGGCATCGGTGGCGGTGACCGAAAGGCCGAGGGTAAAATCCGTACCGCTGTTGGCGGGCGGGGTGATGGTCAGACCCTCGAGCTGAACCTGTGAGAGGGTCCACGTGCCGTTGCCGTTGTCGGTGCCGGCAGAGAGCGTGGCGCCTTTGGGCACTCCGCTGACGGTGACAACCGACAGGGTCTCGGAACCGTCCAGGTCGATCAGGGCGGTACGGATGTCGAGGGCGATTGCCGTATCCTCGCGGCCTGTCGCGGCCTCGGCGGTCAGCGTCGGCGCGTCGGCCACCGCGAACAGGTCGAGGGTGGCGGTACCGCTGACGCTCCCGTGACCGTCGCTGACGGTGAACGAGAAAGGGATATCTTCTGCGTGGAGGTTGTGGCCGGGGGTGAAGGTCCAGGTTCCGTCGCCGTTATCATGCAGACTGCCGTAACGCTCGTCGACGGCAAGGCCGGTGACCGTAAGCGCATCGCTGCCGTCGACATCGCGGCTGGCTGCCAGCAGCTGCGAACTGGTGATGAGGCGGGAGCTGTCCTCGGCAAGCGGCGCCAGCTCGACGGTCCCAACCTCCGGCAGGTCGTTGGTGCCGGTGATACTGACCCGGATCTGCTGCTCAGTGCCGTC